>JBGSLI010000284.1:0-4699 GCA_041740775.1 Alteraurantiacibacter sp.
TCTTGCCGCCGTTATCGCCGCCACGCTGAAAGGCTTGCAGGACTGGCTCGATGGCGAAGGCGCTGCGCCCGACTGGCCCGATCTGGCGCTTATCGCACCCGCACGCGATTTTCGCGGGCGGCACGGGGCGATGCTGCTGCCGTGGAAGGCCGCGAGCGAGGCCCTTTCCAGCCTGCCGCCTTCGGGCTAGGAGCCGTTCCTCAGTACCACCGGGGGAGTGCATGGCAGAAGCATCCACACAGGATATCCGTGAACCGAGCGCGAAGGAAATTCGCCTCGTCATCGCCGCCAGTTCGGCAGGGACGGTGTTCGAATGGTATGATTTCTTCATCTACGGCACGCTGGCCGGGCTGATCGGCGCGGCGTTTTTCCCTTCGGGCAATGAAACGCTGCAATTGCTGCTGGTGTGGGCGGGCTTTGCCGTGGGCTTCGGCTTCCGCCCGCTGGGGGCGATCCTGGTCGGCTATCTGGGGGACAGGCTGGGGCGCAAATACACCTTCCTCGTCACGGTAACGCTGATGGGCGTGGCCACCGCCGGGGTGGGGCTGGTGCCCACGGCGGCCAGTATCGGCATCGCCGCGCCGTTCATCGTGCTGTTCCTGCGCATTCTGCAGGGGCTGGCGCTGGGCGGCGAATATGGCGGCGCGGCGATCTATGTGGCCGAACACGCCCCGCCCGAAAAGCGCGGCTTTTACACCAGCTTCATCCAGGCCAGCGTGGTCGGCGGCTTCGTGCTTTCAATCGGCGTGGTGATCGCCTGCCGCGCGCTGATCCCGGCCGAGGATTTTGCCGCATGGGGCTGGCGCATTCCGTTTCTGCTGAGCCTGATCCTGCTCGCCATATCGCTGTGGATGCGCTTCAAACTGTCGGAAAGCCCGGTGTTCCGTGCAATGAAGGAAGCGGGCGAGATGGCGGGCAATCCCTTTGTCGAAAGCTTCACCTACCCCGGCAACAAAAAGCGCATTTTCGTGGCGCTGTTCGGCATCACCGGCATCCTCACCACCATCTGGTATACCGCCTTCTTTTCCAGCCTTTCATTCCTGCGCGGGCCGATGCGGATGGAGGAAGGGCTAGTGGAAATCATCATGCTGATCGCCGGCTTTGTGGCGATGTTCTTCTATCTGGTGGTGGGCAAATGGTCCGACAGGGTGGGGCGCAAGCGGCCCATCGTCATCGGCGCGTTATTGACGTTGGCGCTGATCTTCCCGCTGTTCTGGCAAATGGGCGCGCTCGCCAATCCGGGGTTGCAGGCCAGCGCGCGCGAGGCACCGGTCAGCATCAGCGGGGTCGATTGCAGCTTCGATCCCTTTGCCGAGATGCAGGCCAGCGCCTGCGGACGGGTATTGCAGGATCTGACCGGGCTGGGCGTTCCCTATGATCTGCAAGCCATTGCCGAGAAAGGCGCACCGGCAGCGTCGGTCGTTACCATCGGCAATTTTTCGCTCGATTACACCGGCCTTGCAGATGCTGAGCGCAAGTCGGCAATCGAGGGCGCGCTGGCGGCGGCGGGATATGACTTTTCCCGCCAAAGCCCACCGCTCGCCAACATCGTCGGCATCATCGCCATATTGCTCGCCTTCGGGGTGCTTTCGGCGCTGACCTATGGATCGGTTGCGGCCTTGCTGGCGGAAATGTTCCCGCCGCAGATCCGCTATTCTTCGCTATCCATCCCCTATCACATCGGCGCGGGCTATCTGGGCGGGTTTCTGCCGTTGATCGCGGGATATATCGTCGCCCGCACCGGCGATGTCTATGCCGGGCTGTGGTATACTTGGGCGGTGGTGGGTTTCGGGGTGATCGTGGCCTGGTGGGGCCTTGCGGGCGGTCCGCCACGGGATTTTGCCGATGATCCTGCCTGATCCGCCGCAGCGTAGCCTGCGGTTGCGGGTGGACCGGCAGGCCATCGCGGCAAACTGGCGGGCACTGGACCGGCTTTCGGGATCGGCAGAAGCGGGCGCCGCGGTAAAGGCCGATGCTTATGGGCTGGGAGTGGACGCGGTGGTTCCCGCGCTGCGCGATGCCGGGGCGCGGCAGTTCTTCCTGGCCCATTGGAGCGAAGTGCCCGCGCTGCTGGCGCATGTTCCCGGCCATGCCATCGGCCTGCTGCACGGGGTGCGCAATGCGCAGGAGGCCGCCTATGCCCGCGCCACCGGAGTCCTGCCGGTCATCAATTCGCTGGCGCAGGCGCAGTTGTGGAATGATGGCGGCGGCGGGCCGTGCCATGCGATGGTGGACACAGGGATCAACCGGCTGGGCCTGGCACCGGGCGAACTGGCAGACCCGGCGGTGCAGGCGCTGGAGGTGGATATCCTGCTGTCGCATCTCGCCTCGGCGGACGAAGTGAGCGCGCAGAATGCCCGCCAACTTTCGATTTTCCGCTCGGCTATGCAGGCGGTGCGGGCGCAGCGCCTCAGCCTGGCCAATTCGGCGGGCATCATGCTGGGCGCGGATTATCATTTTGACATGACCCGCCCCGGCCTTGCCCTTTATGGCGGCGTTGCCCACCCGGCGCTGGCTGGCCGGATTGCCCAGGTTGCCTTTCCGCAGGCGGCGGTGATCCAGCTGCGCGACCTCAAGCCCGGAGACGCGGTGGGATACAACGCCACATGGATCGCCGATCGCCTGACCCGCGCCGCCACCGTCTCGATCGGCTATGCCGACGGATTGTTGCGGCAGATGGCCAGCGGATGTGCGTTGCAGCATGGCGGCCATGATCTGCCGGTAATCGGCCGTATTTCAATGGACATGATCGTGGTGGACGCCGGAACCAGTGGCATAAAGGAAGGCGATTTCCTTGATTTACCATTCGATTTACCCAAGCTTTCACAAGCAAGCGGGCTTTCGCAATACGAAATCCTGACCGTTATGGGCCAAAGATTTGCGCGGAATTAACGCCAATTCTTTACCGCAATTGCAAAGCTGTTGTTGCAAGTGCTAAGCTGCAATGCCGCGAACAGAAGGATTCTTGCATGGCCGACAAGGCTGAAGCAGTTGCCGAAACCGTCATCATCAAGAAATATGCCAACCGGCGGCTCTACAACACCCGCTCGTCCAGCTACATCACGCTGGATGATCTGGCGCAGATGGTGCGCGAAGGGGTGGATTTTCAGGTGCTGGATGCGAAGACCGGCAATGATATCACCCATTCGATCCTGACCCAGATCATCATGGAGGAAGAGGCCAGCGGCGAACACATGCTGCCCGTCAGCTTTCTGCGCCAATTGATCGGAATGTACGGCAATTCGATGCAGGCGATGATGCCGCCCTATCTCGAAGCGGCGATGGCCAGTTTTGAGACCAACCAGTCCCGATTGCAGGATGCCTTCAAGGCCAATATCGGGCCCGATGCGTTTTCGCGCATGGCCGAAACCAATATGGCGATGTTCAAGGCGGCGGCAAAGGCGTTCATGCCTGGCGCGGTGCCCGAAGAAGCTGCGCCTGCTCCCGCATCCGCTCCCTCCGCGTCCACGGGCCGCAACGGCGATGATATCGATGCACTGCGCGCGCAAATGGCGGAAATGAAGCGCAAGCTGGACAGTCTGGGCGAATAATCCGCACTGCAAATCGCGGGGCAAATTTGCGACTGACATCTCGACAGGATGGTATCGCGGCGGCATGGGGGTCAATCGTGTTTTGTCGCCCATGATTTGCCCAGCAAAGGTTCCCCCATGTCCGCCATCCGCCACGCCCTTACCGTAAAGCGCGAGGACGATTTCGCCGCCTGGTATCAGGAGGTTGTCTCTGCCGCCGACATGGCCGAGGAATCGGGTGTGCGCGGCTGCATGGTCATCAAGCCCTGGGGTTACGGCATCTGGGAACGGATGCAGCGGCTGCTGGATAACCGGATCAAGGCGGCGGGCATCCAGAACGCCTATTTCCCGCTGTTCATTCCGCTCGCCAATTTCGCCCGCGAGGCCGCACATGTCGAAGGCTTTGCCAAGGAAATGGCGGTTGTCACGCATCACCGACTGATCGCGGACGGCAAGGGCGGGCTGATCTCCGATCCTGCCGCGAAGCTGGAAGAACCGCTGGTGGTGCGCCCCACATCGGAAACGATCATCGGCGATGCGATGAGCCGCTGGGTGCAGAGCTGGCGCGACTTGCCGCTGAAGCTCAACCAGTGGGCCACTGTGGTGCGCTGGGAAATGCGCACGCGGATGTTCCTGCGCACCAGCGAATTCCTCTGGCAGGAAGGGCACACCGCGCACGCCACCGAGGAAGAGGCGCGCGCAGAAACCATGCGGGCGCTGGAAATGTATCGCGCCTTTGCCGAGGAAGACGTGGCGCTGCCGGTGATCGCGGGCGAGAAGCCGGAGAACGAACGTTTCCCCGGCGCGCGCGAAACCTGGTCGATCGAAGCGATGATGCAGGACGGCAAGGCCTTGCAGGCGGGCACCAGCCATTATCTGGGCACCAGCTTTGCCGAAGCCTCGAACATCCGCTTTCAGGACCGCGATGGCGCACAGGCGCTGGCGCATACCGCAAGCTGGGGCGTATCCACCCGCATGGTGGGCGCGATGATCATGACGCATGGCGATGATGATGGCTTGCGCGTGCCCCCTGCGCTCGCGCCGCAGCAGGTGGTGATCCTGCCGATGCTGCGTGAAAAGCCGGAGGACGAGGCTTTGCTTGCCTGGTGCGAGGAATTGCGCGCGATGCTGGCGGGGCAGGCGGCGCTGGGCGAGCCGTTGCGCGTGCT
>JBGSLI010000285.1:0-1612 GCA_041740775.1 Alteraurantiacibacter sp.
CAGGCGCTGGAAGCGCTGTTCGGCGGCCCCGCGCCGCGCAGCGCGGTGGAACGCAGCACCTTGCAGCAGGCCGGCATCCCGGAACCCGGCATCCGTTCCAGCGTGGGCGATCCGGAAACCTATACGGTCGACAAGGGTGCCGATACCCGCGCCATCATCGCCGCCCCCGAAGGCGACGGGCAAAGCGCGCGGGCGATCATCCCCGGATAGGCCCAAGCGGCTATCGGCAGGTGTGGCACCGCCGAGGAAAACCCGCCCCGCCGTGTTGCAAAGCCGTGACGCTCGGCTAGGGCGGGCATAGCTTCCGCCAACAGGGATTCGCGCGCCATGAAGATCATCTCCGGCAATTCCAACCTGCCGCTTGCCCGCGCGATTGCCGGATATCTCGAAGTCCCGCTCACCGATTGCAGCATGCGCCGCTTTGCCGACGAGGAAATCTTCGTCGAAATCCACGAAAACGTGCGCGGCGAAGATGTCTTCATCGTCCAGTCCACCAGCTATCCGGCCAACGACAATCTGATGGAACTGCTGATCGGGATCGACGCTCTGCGCCGCGCCTCGGCCAAACGGATCACTGCGGTCATGCCCTATTTCGGATACGCAAGGCAGGATCGCAAGCCCGGCCCGCGCACGCCGATTTCGGCCAAGCTGGTGGCCAATCTGATTACCGAGGCGGGTGCGGACCGGGTGCTGGCGGTGGATCTGCACGCCGGGCAGATCCAGGGCTTCTTCGATATCCCGACCGACAATCTCTACGCCGCGCCGACGATGGCCGCCGATATCCAGGCGCGCTATGGCGACCGCGAACTGACGGTGGTTTCGCCCGATGTGGGCGGTGTGGTGCGCGCGCGTTCGCTGGCCAAGCGGCTGGACAACGCCCCGCTCGCCATCGTCGACAAGCGGCGTGACCGGCCCGGTGAGAGCGAGGTGATGAACATCATCGGCGACGTGAAGGGCCGCGCCTGCATCCTGATCGACGATATCGTCGATTCGGGCGGAACGCTGTGCAACGCGGCGCAGGCGCTGCTCGATGCGGGCGCGAAAAGCGTGGCCGCCTATATCACCCACGGCGTCTTGTCGGGCGGGGCAGTGGCGCGGGTGGACAAATCGGCGCTCAAGGAACTGGTGATTACCGATACCATCAAGGCCACCGAGGCCGCCGCCCAATCAAGCCGCATCCGCGTGCTCACCATCGCCCCCTTGCTGGGCGAAGCGATCCGCCGGATTGCGGACGAAAGCAGCGTGTCGAGCCTGTTCGACTGATGGCGCGGGCCTGCGCCTGCCTGCTGCTTGCGGCGCTGGCGGGCTGCGTGGCTCATCCTGCTCCAGCCCCGCGATATCTGCCGCCCATTGGCTCCACCGACATCTTCAATACCGAACCCGGCGCCGCGCCGGGGCATCGGCTGGTGGTGGCCGATCTGCGGCTGGAAGCCGGTGCCAACGGCCCTGCGCATTATCATCCGTGGGAAGAATATCTCTATGTGATCGAGGGCAGCGCGCTGCTCAGCCTGGACGGGGCACCGCCGCGCAGCATTGCCGCGGGCGAACAGGTGGTAATCCCCGCGCGGATGGTGCACCGGGCGCAGGCAGGGCCGCAGGGTGTGCGCGCCAT
>JBGSLI010000286.1:0-2005 GCA_041740775.1 Alteraurantiacibacter sp.
ATCGGCGGTGACAAGGCTGAGCACGCATTGCGCATCGCGCAGCGCACCGCGCGCATCGCCCGCTGCCTCCACACCGCAATCCGCCATCGCTGCGCAGCGCACCGCAAGCAGATCCCAGCCGCGCGCATATCCGTTCCAGCACCCGGCGCGGGCAAAGCTCTCCCCCGCCTCGCCAAAGCCGATCAGTGCCACACGGGGGGCAGGAATTTGCGATTCTGTCTCTGTCATCACTCTCGACGCAACGCCCTATCAATTGTATGTGGTGCTTACAAGTTTGACGCCCCCACGGCGGCGGCGCAATCCGCACCGCTTGACGCGCGGCGGAGCGGCGTTCAGGCGGTGGGGAAAGCGGGAAAGGGAGAGAATCGCCGATGGGTATTGTCGTCCAGAATATCCTCCGGGCCGACCCGGAAGTGGTCAGCGCGCTGGGGGCCTGCGGGGTGGCCACGGTGCACGAATCGCAGGGGCGCACGGGCCTGCTCGCCAGCTACATGCGGCCGATCTATGCGGGCGCGCGGATCGGCGCATCGGCGATCACCATCAGCGTGCCGCCGGGTGATAATTACATGGTCCACGCCGCGATCGAACAATGCCGCGAGGGCGACATTCTGGTGATCGCGCCAACCAGCCCCTGCGAGGACGGCTATTTCGGCGATCTGCTGGCCACCTCGGCGCAGGCGCGCGGGGTGCGCGGGCTGATCATCGATGCCGGCATCCGCGACGTGCGCGACCTGAAGGAGATGGACTTTCCCGTCTGGGCCAAGCGCATCTTCGCGCAGGGCACGATCAAGGCGAGCCTGGGCAGCGTGAACGTGGATGTGGTGTGCGCGGGCGCCTATATCCGCCCTGGTGACATCATCGTAGCCGATGACGACGGCGTGTGCGTGGTGAAGCGCGAACAGGCCGAAGAAGTGCTGGCAAGGGCGCAGGCGCGCGAGGCGAATGAGGAAGACAAGCGGCAGAAACTGGCCGCAGGCGTGCTCGGCCTCGACATGTATGGCTTCCGCCAGAAGCTGGCGGACATGGGGCTGAAGTGGGTTTGATGCGCCACTCCTTGGCAAAAGTGGAAGCCGGTTTTGCGCCCGGAGGAGTGGGCAGGAAATCATGAACCAGGCACCGGTGATGTGGATGCGCGGGGGGACGTCGAAGGGCGGTTATTTCCTCAGCCATGATCTGCCTTGTGACCCCGGCGAGCGCGATGCCTTTCTGCTCGGCGTGATGGGCAGCCCCGATCCGCGCCAGATCGACGGGATGGGCGGCGCCGATCCGCTCACCAGCAAGGTGGCGGTGGTGCAGAAATCCGCGCGCGATGGCGTCGATGTCGATTACCTGTTCCTCCAGGTCTTCGTCGATAAGGCGATCGTTACCGACGCGCAGAATTGCGGCAATATCCTTGCCGCAGTCGGCCCCTTCGCGATCGAGCGGCATCTGGTGGAACCGACGGATGATGTGACGCAGGTCACCATCTACATGGAAAACACCGGCCAGATCGCGGTAGCCAGCGTGGAAACGCCGCTGGACGAGATCGGCCGGCGGCATGTGAATTATTACGGCGAGGCACGGATTGACGGGGTGCCGGGAAGCCATGCGCCAGTGCCGGTGGAGTTCCGCGATACCGCCGGATCATCCTGCGGCGCGCTGCTGCCCACGGGCAATGCCTTCGATATGATAGAAGGCGTGCGTTGCACGCTGATCGACAACGGCATGCCCTGCATCGTCTTCAAGGCCGGAGATGTGGGCGCCACCGGCTATGAAACACGCGAGGAGATGGAAAGCGATGCCTTCGCCCCCATCCGCGCGACAATCGAGGCGATAAGGCTGGCCGCCGGGCCGCTGATGAACCTTGGCGATGTGAGCGCGAAATCGGTGCCCAAGATGACGCTGGTGGCCCCGCCACGGCACGGCGGCGCGGTAACCACCCGCGTCTTCATCCCCCACCGCGCGCACGCCAGCATCGGCGTGCTGGGCGCGGTTACGGCGGCCACCGCCTGCTTGGTGGAGGGAT
>JBGSLI010000287.1:0-1869 GCA_041740775.1 Alteraurantiacibacter sp.
CGTGATCGAGGAAGGAGAAGGGCCGGTCCTTCTGGAGCGTCACCAGCCACAGCGAGAGCTTGGCCATCTCCACGGCCAGCGGGTTCTTGTCCACGCCGTAGAGGCAGCGGTCGGCGATCAGGCGGCGGGCCTGGGCCAGTCGCTCCTCGGGGTCGGAGGGAAGGGGATCGGGGATCGGGGATCGGGGATCGGAAGCTAGGGGTTCATAAAGAAATTACTTCCCTCACCCCCTCGGCGGATGGTGTTGGGCGGGGACGGATCGTGTAGGTCCATTGGGGGCAGATCGTATGCGGCTCGATGTTCAGCGTGGCCATTTCTGCCGTCGTGACACGGACGCCGGTGGCGTAGGTGGTAGGCACCAGATGGGCGCGCACGGCCAAGCCGGTCTGGGTTGTGGTCGTGGCGATGTAGTGCGCGACCAGTGCAAAGGAGCGCAGGGGGCATCCCGCCCAGGTCTTGCTGATTTCGCTAAACAGCCGATGCTCAATCGGGTTCCACTTCGATGCGCCCGTGGGGTAGTGGCAGACCGTGACGGTCAAGCCCAGGCCGTCCGCCACTTGCCGTTGGAGTTGCTGCTTGAAGACGCGGGAGCGCGCCGCATTGCTGCCGCCACTATCGGCTTCGATCCGCAGGTGCGTGGCCTGCGGATAGCGTTCTCGCAGCTCGGTGCGACACCAGTGGGCCAGATTATCCACCGCAAAGCTGGGCGTGTCGGCCGAACAGCCGACGTACACCGTGCCCCGATTGGCGCTCAGGTCGTAGATCCCATAGGGCACGGCGCGCCCGACCGCATCCTGAGGAAAGTCATGGGCATCGACCTGCTCCGGGCTCTGGCACCAGATCTGCCCGCCGTTCTTGAAATTGCCCACCAGCTCTTTCTTTTTCGTATCCACGCTGATCACGGGCTGCCCCTGGGCCTGATGCGCCGCCCGTTGGCTGCGGATGTAGGCGAACTGCTGGTCGCGCTCGGGATGGGGCGCACCGGTCACGCACTTGCGGTTGGCGCGCAAGCGATAGTCATGGGCGCGCAAGATGCGGCTGATCACTGGCTGGCTCACGCGATGGCCGCGTTGCGCCAACGCCTGGCGAATGTCCACCAGCCGACAGTTCAGCCATTTCTGCGAACCCATCGGGTCACCGGCGGTGTGGGGAGCAACCAGCGCCAGAATCATGGCTTCCAGTTCCGGATCTTTTTTTCGGCGGCTGGTGCGCCCGCCCCCGCGCGGCGCTGGCGGCCGCTGGGAACATCGACCAATCCCGTTTCGACTTCTCGCCGTCCTTGCCGGATCGTCTTGGGATCGAGGCCGGTAATGCGGGCCAGTTGCCGCACGCCGTGACTCTCCGGCGCTGCGGCGAGCGTCCCAACGTACCAGCGGCGCTGCGGCTCGCTTAAGCGACTGAGCAGCAGATTGATCCGCTCATGGTGCTGCTGGATGACGCTATCATCGCCCGCTTGGCAGGCATCACACGCACAGAGGTGCACCTGCGCAGGATCTGGTGGGAGCATCGACAACCTCACGCTCGTCAACGATTGGCCCGCAGTCTACCACGGAGTGAGGGAAGTTATTCTTTTATGAACCCTTAGTACGACCGAACTGGACCACAAGCTCGGCGAGATCATCAGCGACCACGCGCGGCTCGACCAGATCCGCACCAGCGGTGAGGGCCAGGTGCCGTATCTGACCACGTCCGGGGAGGTCGGGTTCACGGAGGCGATGCACCGCGTGAACGTCGGCGCGGCCGCCGCCAAGAGCGGCCCGGGCGGCCACCTGGGCATGACCCTGCCAGCGGACGGACACGCATGGATCGAGCTCGGCCCGTCCAGCTCGAGCTACGCGGGATTCACGCCGAATACGCCCGACAAGATCC
>JBGSLI010000288.1:0-1676 GCA_041740775.1 Alteraurantiacibacter sp.
CCGCCGCGCAGGGTGAGCACATGGCTTGCCCCGAAATGCCGCGCCGCCTGCGCCATCGCCGCGCGCCAGCTTTCCAGCGTCTGCGCGGGCAAGGCTTCGGTGCTTTCATTCGTGCCCGGCAGATCGGGCAGCATTGTATCGACACCCGCGGTATCGAGCGCGCGCATTACCGCCAGCGTGAAATGGCGCAGCTTGTTCGCTTCATCGAACAGCGCGGGCACCACCAGCAGGCGCAAATCGCGATCGCGATCGAAGCGGACGGCATATTCGTCGGCATGGGGAGCATTGGGCCAATTGCCCGCCTGCATCGCCGATCAGCCGCCGTTGCGCCTGGCGATGAGGAAGGCGAGCAGGCCGCCGTAGGTTTCCAGCATCTCGCCATCGACGTCGTCATCCTCGATCAGGATGTCCAGCCGGTCCTCGATCTCGGTCAGCAATCCGGCGACCGCCATCGAATCGAGTTCGGGCAGATGGCCGAACAGGCCCGAATCCGCATCCAGCGCGGTCACCTGTTTGCGCGAAAGGCCCAGCACGTCCTGCAACACCTGTCGCAAAACCGCATCGGCCTGGCCATCGGTATCGACCGGAACAGGAAGATTGCTCGCCATCTAATTGCCGCCCTAGACAGTGCTTGCGCGGCTGACAAGATTGCGCGCAGCCGCCCGTGCGATGGCAGGCCAGTTGCGCGGAGCTGCGGGGCGCAGGCAGGTGAGGTGCCAGCGGGTGCGTTGCTGCTCCATCCAGTCGCGCTTGTAGGGATCGTCTCCGGTGCCGAAGTCGACCAGCGCCACTCTGTCGCAGTCGATCACCTGCTCCAGCAGCGCGGCGGTGAGCGTGGTGCCGGGGGAAAGCGCCCGGGCGCTTTCGCGATGCGCCAGCTTGTGGATATAGGCGGTGGTGCCGTCCACCGTCCAGAATTGCGCGGCAATCGGCCTGCCATCGGCACAGGCCATGCCGAAACGGTATCGCCCAGCCGCGCTTTCCTGTTCGGCAAAACGGCGCAGCAGCGGCGGATCGCCTTCCTCTGGCTTCCAGCTTTCGGCGTAGATCTCTTCATAGGCGGCCCAGTCTGCGGGGACGAAAGTGGTGGCGAGCCTCACCTCCACCTTCTTCGCCTTGCGTTTCAGCGTGGTGCGCAATTGGCCGGGGCGCGCGGCGAGATATTGGCCAAAGCTGCGCCCGGCCACCGGCAGGATGTGGTTGATATCACAGGGCGAGCGGGCAACGAACCACCCGGCCTTGCGGAATCCGCGCGCCAGCCGGTCGGCGGTTCCGCATTCGCCGGGCAGTCGGGCAAAATCGATCCGTTGCGTGCGGCGCGCCAGATCGCGCGCCAGTTCTGGCAGCAGCGCCTCCTCATCCGCGCCGCCGGTGCGCAGACCGGTCCAGGTGAAGGCATACCAGTTGGCGAGCACGTCCAGCCGCCCGTCGCCATAGGCCAGCGGCAGGCACAATCCTTGCGACCCCTGACGCGCGGTGGCGAAAAGCGGCTTGATCCCCCGCTGTTCAAGCAGGCGGAACCATTCGAGCCGCGCAAAAGGGCCATCCGCAACCCAATCGAGGCCTTGCAGATCGTTAACCGTGCCGTGATAGCTGATCGCCGCCACTGTTCGCTCATTCTCCAAGAGGCCAAATGCCCATCACGCCCGATCCCGTGCCGCACCCGCTCGATCACC
>JBGSLI010000289.1:0-1596 GCA_041740775.1 Alteraurantiacibacter sp.
GGCAGCGCCCTGGCCGATGTGCTGGCGCATCCGCGCCGCGCGGAAGACCGCGCCCGCGACGATGCCCGCCACCCGGCGCAAACGCTCACCTTCTTCGGTATCGAACCGGGCATGACAGTGGTGGATTTCATGCCCGCAGGCGGCTGGTATTCGCGTGTGCTGATCCCCTATCTGGGCAGCGATGGCACCTATATCGGCCTCAACCCGGAAATCGACCCCGCCTTTACCGGCTTCTGGGACCAGTATCGCAACGCCGCCACCCGCGTTCCGGCCGATGCGCGTGAATGGGTGGGGGATGAAGGCGCGTCTGTCATCGGCATCAACATCGACGATGATTACGCCGATCACATCGGAACGGTGGACCGCTTCCTGATCTTCCGCGAGATTCACAATATCCGCCGCTTCGGCTGGCTGCACGATACGCTGGTGACCGCGCGCGCGCTGCTGAAGGATGATGGCTTTGTGGGCGTGGTGCAGCACCGCGCCGATGCCGATGCACCCGCCGCCTATGTGCTGGGCAACAACGGCTATCAGCGCGAACAGGACGTGATCGCGCTGTTTTCCGCCTATGGCTTCGAACTTGTCGCGCGCAGCGAGATCAACGCCAATCCCGCCGATCCCGCCGATTGGGAAACCGGGGTATGGAGCCTGCCGCCCAGCTTTCGCGGCGCACCCGAAGGCAGCGAGGAACGCGCCCGCCGCGCCGCCATCGGCGAAAGCGACCGGATGACGCTGCTGTTCCGCAAACGTCCCTGAAGGCACGCTGCTGCATGACAACGCTCACCGTCGCCGCGCTCCAGCTTGCCCTTGGGACAGAAGACGAGCGCGAGAACATCGCCGCCGTTGCCGCGCTGGTGGAAGAAGCCGCCGGGCGGGGCGCGCAGGTGATCCTGCCGCCCGAACTGTTTTCCGGCCCCTATTTCTGCCGCGAGGAGCGTGACGAATTCTTCGCGCTGGCGCGCCCTACGCTGGAACACCCTTCGGTCATCGCCATGCGAGCGCTGGCAAAATCGCTGGGCGTGGCCATTCCCACCAGCTTTTTCGAACGCGACGGGCACCATTATTACAACACGCTGGCGATGATCGGCGCCGATGGCGAGGTGATGGGCACTTACCGCAAGAGCCACATCCCCGACGGGCCGGGTTATGAGGAAAAGTTCTATTTCCGCCCCGGCAATGACGGGTTCAAGGTGTGGGATATTCCCGCCACGGGGGGCACCGCGCGCATCGGCGTGGGCATCTGCTGGGATCAATGGTATCCCGAAACCGCGCGCTGCCTGGCGCTGATGGGGGCGCAAGTATTGTTCTATCCCACCGCCATCGGTTCCGAACCCAAGGATACCCAAATGGACACCAGCCGCATGTGGCGCCGGGCGATGGTGGGCCACGCGGTGTCCAATTGCATGCCCGTGGTGGCCGCCAACCGCATCGGCCACGAAGGATCGCAGGAAGCGGGCAACACTTTTTACGGCCACAGCTTCATCGCCGATGAATGGGGCGATCTGATTGCCCAATACGGGCGCGAGGAGAGCGGCGTGCTGTGCGCCACGCTCGATCTGGATGCGGCCCGCAGGCACCGCGCCAGCTGGGGCTTCT
>JBGSLI010000290.1:0-6650 GCA_041740775.1 Alteraurantiacibacter sp.
CCCGCCCGGCCGCAGATCGTGCGTTCGGGCGAAACCTCGCTCGAAGGGCTGGTGCGCGAAATGCTCCGCCCGATGCTGGCGCAATGGCTCGATACCAATCTGCCCGACATGGTCGAACGGCTGGTGAAGGCCGAAATCGCCCGGATCGCCACCGCCCGGCGCGCGCTCGGCGCGATTGGCGGGGAGGCGATCGAACGGCATATCTTCCTGTGCGCAATGTCGGAAAAACAGCAGTGCTGCGCGCGCGAAACGGGTGCGCGGGCGTGGAAATACCTCAAGGCAAGGCTGAAGGAACTGGGCCTTTCTGGCAAGGGTGGCGTCCAGCGCACCAAGGCCGATTGCCTGCAGATCTGCGCCGGGGGGCCGATCGCAGTCGTCTGGCCGGACCGGGTCTGGTATCATTCCTGCACCGAACCCGTGCTCGAACGGATCATTCAGGAACATCTGATCGGCGGCAAGCCGGTGGAAGAATTCCGCCTGCGCCCGCACGAATAGCGATTCGCGAGAACTATTCGCGCCAGCCGACGCGCCGCCGGTCCTTTGGCGCACCTTTCGAATCGAGCGAATCGAGCGAATTTTCCACCGACGCATCGTGCCCGGTGCCGCTCGACAGGAACACCAGCCCCATCAAACCGCTCATCAGCAGCATCGAAAAGCCGATACCCAGCGCGGTGGCGATGAAGAAGTGCGGCGAAACATTCTCCACCTCCTTGTAGATGATGGTGAGCGCGACGATCACCACGGCGGTGGTAATGCCGAACATCAGCCGCATCAGCCGCCGGTAACGCGCCCATGCGTGGGCGGCCTTGTCTGGATCATCGAGCGGGGATGGGCGGTTCATCGCCCGCTCCATGCCCCCAAAGCTGCCCTGTTGCAACAAGCGCACAAGCAATCATTTGCCCGGACTCGCGCATTCGTGGCACAATCATGGATGTTGGCGATTCATCGCCACATGGGTTTGGAGGAGGAGACCTGTCATGACCATCGCAAGCCTTATCGCGGGCCAGACCGAGGCGATCGTCAGCTGTTCGCCGCGCGACAGCGTGCAGCATGCCGCCGCACTGCTGGCACAAAAGCGCATCGGCGCGCTGCCGGTGATGGAGGGTGACAGCGTGGCGGGGATCTTTTCCGAACGCGATCTGCTCTATTGCATCGCCAGCGAAGGCGCTTCGGTGCTGGACCGCGCGGTGGTTGAAGTCATGACTGCTCCCGCGATCACCATCGCGCCCGGTGAAAATGTGCTCACCGCGCTTTCGATGATGACCAAGCGGCGCATCCGCCACCTGCCGGTGGTGGAAGATGGCCGAATGGTGGGCTTCGTGTCGATCGGCGATCTGGTCAAATACCGGATCGACCGGATCGAGGCCGAAGCGCAGGCGATGCGCGAATATATCACCACGGCTTGAGCCGGGGCTTGCGGCTCCCTACATCGTGCTCATGGCTTCCATGCTCACCCTAAGCCCGTCGGCCGCACAGCGCGTTGCCGCGATTGCCGCAAAGCAGGGCCGCCCCGCCGTGCTGCGCCTGTCGGTGGAAGGCGGCGGCTGTTCGGGGTTCCAGTATAAATTCGATCTGGGCGAACCCGAAGAAGGCGATTCGACCAGCGAGACCGCCGGGGTAACGCTGGTAGTCGATCCGGTCAGCCTCGATCTGGTGGCGGGCAGCACGGTGGATTTCGTCGAATCGCTGGGCGGCGCTGCGTTCAAGGTCGAAAACCCCAATGCCGCCGCCGGATGCGGTTGCGGTTCCAGCTTCGGCATCTAGGGTCCGCGTATGCGGATCGCCAGTTTCAACATCAACGGCATCAAGGCGCGGTTGCCGCGTCTGAAGGAATGGCTGGCCGAAACGCGGCCTGCGGTCGCCTGCCTGCAGGAAATCAAGACGCAGGACGAAGGCTTTCCCGCCGCCGATTTTGCCGAAATCGGCTATCATGCCGTCTGGCATGGGCAGAAGGGCTTCAACGGGGTGGCGATCCTTACCGATGGCGAACCGCCGACCAATTGTTCGAAAGGTCTGCCGGGCGACCCCGAGGACGAGCAGGCACGCTATATCGAGTGCAGCTTTCGCGGGGTGCGGGTGGTCAATCTCTATCTGCCCAACGGCAATCCGCAGCCGGGGCCGAAATTCGATTACAAGCTGGCGTGGATGGACCGGCTGCGCGCGCGGCTGCTGGAATTGCGCGATAGCGAAGTGCCCGCAGCAGTGGTCGGCGATTTCAACGTCATCCCCACCGATCGCGATGTCTGGTCGGCCAAAGCGATGGCCGATGACGCGCTGATGCAACCCCGATCGCGCGACGCATATTTCCGCATACTCAATGATGGCTGGACCGATGCGCTCGCCACGCTCAATCCGCGCGGCGGCGTGTGGACCTATTGGGATTATCAGGCGGGCGCGTGGCAGCGCGATCACGGCTTTCGTATCGATCACCTGCTGCTGTCACCCGAATGCGCAGACAGGTTGATGGCTGCGGGCGTCGACAAGACGTATCGCGGGCGCGAAAAGGCCAGCGATCACGCGCCGGTGTGGGTCGAAATCAGCGACTCCTGCTGACAGGAGAACCCGCGCCGGCGGGCTCGCCGCAAAATCCCTATCGATAGAAGATATGATTATCGATCGTTGCGCGGGTAGTCATCCGGCCGGCCCAGCGCGGGCGGACATGCGCGGCGTGGAAATATAGCGCGTCGCCCGCCGGGCTTTGCCACAGATCGCGATGGGCGATGCGGGCGATGGCCGCCGCCCGGCGCCAGGCGGCAGAGCCGGTATTGGGCGAAGGAATACTGCCGCCACGAACGAAGGAGAATTGCGCACGCTGGGTCACCACCGAGCAGTAATCATCGGGAAAGGTGGCGCTTTGGGCGCGGTTTACAACCACCCGCGCCACCGCCAGCTGGCCTTCGAGCGCCTCGCCGCGCGCTTCGAAATAGACCGCCTGCGCCAGGCACATGACTTCGCGCGACATTTCCCCGGTGGTATCGATCGCGGCTACCAATTGGGGAAGGGAGGCGGCATCATTTGCCGCGATTGCGGATTCGTCCCCTCCGGCAGGAAGTTCCTGCACCACCTCACCGGCGACAAACCTGATTTGCGGTTCGGCGGCGCTTTGCGGCGTCTGGCTGTCATTCCTGACCACAGGGGGCATGGCCTCACCCGTCTGGTCCTGGGCAATCGCCCCGCTGCCCGCGGCCCCGAAAGAGCCTGCAACCAGCATCGAGGCCAGGGCGACAGCCCCGACCCGCGTGAAAACAATCTTCATTTATCTCGTAACTTACGGCGGTGAGACACCGGGCAGGTCTGCGGTCGCGGCGATGTTCAATGCCGTCTGTCATCCGCGATCCGTCCCAAACGGACCTGCTGGTCGTCCCCCCCGTCTGCGCGCCGCCGGATACCGCCGCATTGCGATACCAGGCAACCTACGCTTTTTTGGAAAGTCGCGGCGCAGATAGCGACGGCGCGGGCGATGTCAACGCTGGGTCAATGCTGGAACGGCGGAAGCCCGATGAAACGTTCGGCATTTGCGATATCGAGTTCGAGAATCCAGAGATCGCTGTCCTGACGCTTTCGCTTGGCGATAAATTCGGAAAATTCGGATGGATTATCCGTATCTTGCTGCCTTGAAAGCGCCCATGTGCGCGATCCGTCCAGCTGCGGCATTCTTTCATATGCGCGCAAGTTTGTGCCATTTTCGCAACATATTATCATCAAAGTCCCGGCGTCGCGTTCACCCTTTGCGATAACCATGGCAAAGCCGCCTGCCGCCTGCACCGCGCGGATCAGGCCGGAGGCTTCGAGATGCGCGGGGAGGCGATCGTCCATCATCGTTGTCATTCGGCCAGGCGATAACCGGCCAGCCCCGACAGCGCGATGTGCGAGCGCATGAAGGTGCCGGTGCCGCGGCCGATTTCATCGCCTTCCTCATCCATCAGATGCGCCTCGGCGATGAAAACGCGCCGTTTGCCGCTGATCCACCGCCCCTCTGCAATCACCCTTCCGCTGCGCAGCGGCTTGGTGAAGTGCAGATTGAAGCCGGTGGTGAGCAGGAAGCGGTCCGACACCAGCGAATTGGCGGCGTAGAAGGCGGCATCGTCGAGCATCTTGAAATAGAGCGTGCCATGCGTTGCGCCCGCGGCGTGGAAATATCGCTCGCCAGTTTCGAAGGTGATGCGCGCCTGTCCTGGAGCCACCACCTCCAGCCTCGATTGAAACAGCGCGTTGACCGGAGCGGCGGCGTAAAGCTGTTCGAGCGCGCGGAAATGGGCGTTGCGGCCGGTTTCGGCCCCCGGCGAAGGCCTGCCGCCCGATGGCCGATCAGGCGGCGTCACGATCCGTCACATTGGTGATCAGGCCGAAAAGCGCCTCTGTATCGGGAGCGTCGACTAGTGCTTCGTGCATCCGGTCATCGCGCACCAACCGCGATACCGCCGCCAGCGCCTGCAGATGCGCAGCGCCCGAATGTTCGGGCGATAACAGCCCGATCACCAGATCCACCGGCAGGCCGTCCGCCGCGTCAAAATCCACAGGCCGCTCCAGCTTTAGCAGGGCGATGATCGGGCGATGGATACCGGGAATGCGCGCGTGCGGAATTGCCACCCCGCGGCCGAATCCGGTGCTGCCCAGCTTCTCGCGCTCTTCGATATGTTCGAGCACCAAGGCCTGATCGAGATCGCAGGACACGGCGAACAATTGTGCGAGATACTGGAGTATCTCGCCCTTCGATCCGGCGTTGAGGATGGCGACAGATTCTGGTTTCAGGGAAAAATTGGTGTTCATCGCTCTGTATCAGGCAACGTTCCAGCGGGCTGGCACAACCCCCTCTTCGGGCGCCCGAACCAGCAGAAACGGTTTATTTTGCAACAAGATCGCATTCTGCGCACCCGATGTGCGCACCCGATCATGATGGCTCGACCCACCCGATCGATCCATCGTGGCGGCGATAGACCATATTATGACGCCCGGTGCCAGCATTTTTGAAGAACAGCGCGTTGGTGTGGCGCAGATCGAGCAGCATCACCGCATCCGAAACGCTGACTTCGGGAATGTCGACGCGGGTTTCGGCGATTACCGGCGGCGAATCCGCGATCACCTCGGCTTCGTTGTCCGGCTCGTCGCCCGCGAAGATGGTATAGGCCGCATCCTCTTCCATCACCGCATGGTGCGCCTGCTCGTGACGGTCCTTCAGTCGGCGCTTGTAGCGGCGCAACTGCTTCTCGATCTTTTCCGCCGCCTGATCGAAGGCCTGATGCGCATCATGCGACTGGCCGTGACTTTTGAGGATCAGGCCGTGATTGACGTGGAGGACGATATCGGCGGCAAAGGCGCTGGCTGGGGCCTTCCCGAATGTCACCGTGGATGAAATCGCGCGGCTGAAATGTTTGTCGACGATGGTGCTGAGGCGGTCCGATGCATGATCCTGCAGGGCGGTTCCGGTATCGACCTGGTGTCCCGACACGCGAATATCCATGAGCGGTCACTCCTTTTGTTATCATTGTCCTTACACCCCATGTGGTGAACAATGCTCACGAGGTCCAGAGGGGAGAGTCGATAGTTTCGACAAAAGCCCGGTGTCGGGCAAGCTCTCGGGCATCGGGCTGGTGCGGACGCGGGGCCCGGTATTCCCCCAGTCGCGGGTGAAACCCGGTTGTTTCAAAACGCTTTTCATCGGTATTATCAACCGCCAGCTGCAAGCCGATCTGCCGCCCGCCGGTCAATTCGACATAGACCTGCGCGAGCAATTCCGCGTCCAGAAGTGCGCCGTGCAGGACCCGGTGCGAGCGGTCTATTCCGTAACGGCTGCACAAGGCATCTAGCGAATGCTTGGCACCGGGATGGCGGCGGCGGGCGATCGCGAGCGTATCGACCATCCGGCCATGATCCACCACCGCCAGTCCGCAGGCGGTCAATTCGCTGTTTAGGAAGCCGAAGTCGAATTGCGCATTATGCGCCACCAGCGGCGAATCGCCCAGAAAGCCGAGCAATTCGGTGGCGCGATCGCGAAACATCGGCTTGTCGGCCAGAAAGGCGGCGGACAGGCCGTGGACGCGTTCGGCCTCGGCCGGCATGTCGCGTTCGGGATTGAACCAGGCGTGGAAGGTGGCCCCGGTCGCCACCCGGTTGACCATTTCGATGCAGCCGATTTCCACCATCCGGTCGCCGGTGGCAGGATCGAGCCCGGTGGTTTCGGTATCGAAGATGATTTCGCGCATGGCCGACTTATCGCTCCAAGCCGGTCATTTGCGCAAGCCGGAGGTAAGCTTGTCCACCAGCGCCTTTACCGCAGCCCGCGTTTGCGCAAGCGAAGTGCCGGTATCGATCACATGATCCGCGCGCACGCGCTTGTCCGCATCGGGCAGTTGCAGCGCCAGGATCTGCGCGAATTTCTCCGGCGTCATCCCCTCGCGCGCCAGCACGCGCGCGCGCTGCACATCGGCGGGCGCAGAGACGACAACGACGGCATCCACCTCCGCAGCCCCGCCCTTCTCTAACAAGAGCGGAATATCGAACACTACCAGCGACATATCCTGGTGACGGCGAAGAAAATCGCGGCGGGCCCTGACCACTTCGGGATGAACTATCGATTCGAGCCGGGCCAGCGCATCACGATCGGCAAACACCAGCGCCCCCAGCAGCGCCCGGTCGACGCCGTCCGGGCC
>JBGSLI010000291.1:0-1645 GCA_041740775.1 Alteraurantiacibacter sp.
CAATGATGCGCTGGGCTATCGCCCGCTGCAAGACGCGCGGCTGCGGCGTGGTGCAACTGACCAGCGACCGCACGCGCGAGGGCGCGCACCGGTTTTATGAAAGGCTGGGATTTGTGGGGTCGCACACGGGGTTCAAGCTGAGCCTTTAGCCCTGCACCAATGAGGACTGGACGAAACGCATCTGCTTCCGCAAGGTTTCTCATCAAGGGTGTGTCCTAGTCCATTCCCGGGGGAAGCTTTCATGTCGATCAAAGAAACCGCACTGTCCTTTTTCGATGCTTGCGAAACAGGCAAAGGCTGGGACATGTGCCAGCAATATTGCCATGCCGATGCGTCATTCTCTTCGCAAACGGACCTCTTCGGCGAAACGGCCACGATTGCCGCCTACACCGATTCAATGACGCATTTGCGCGAGCCACTGCCGGATATGCGCTACGAGATGATTGCCTTTGGTGTCGATGACGAGCGCAACGCAATCTGCGCGGCCGCCACTTTTCATGCCACCCACACTGGCGAAGGAGGCCCGGTGCCGCCGACGGGCAAAGCCGTAGCGACCGAATATTGTTACGTCATTCAGTTCGCTGGCGACAAGATCAGCCACATGACCAAAGTCTGGAACGATGGCTTTGCCATGCGGCAGGCTGGCTGGGCCTAGACCCGCCCGCTTTTCCAAACCACCCGACCAATCACTTCGAATTCCTCTGCCCCCACCTGGATCGGCGGGTAGGCGAGGTTCTGCGATAGCAGGGCGAAGCGGCCCGCGCCCTGGCTGGCGACGCGTTTGACCAGCAGGCTGTCATCCAGCCGCACCACATGCACGCCATCACGAAAGGGTTGCTTGCGGCAATCGACCAGCACTTCATCGCCCTCGCGCAGCAGCGGCTCCATCGAATCGCCGACCACGCGGATGGCCGAAAGGCGGGCGCCGTCCAGCCCCTGTTCGGCCAGCCAGCGGCGCGAAAAGCCGAAGCAATCGAAGGCCAGCTCGCCCGCGCCGCTCGCACCCGGTCCGGCAGAAGCATCGACATCGAGCCGCGGCACCTCGATCCAGTCGCGGTTTGTGCGCGGACTATAGGATTTTTCCTGCGATCCGCCCAGATCCGATTCGGCCAGCCCCAGAAATTGCGCCAGCTTGCGCCGGTCCTCCTCCTCCAGCTTGCGCGGGCTGCCCTTGGAGATATACTGCTGAAGATACGTGCCATTACGCCCGATCATCCGCGACAGCGCGGCCAGGCTGCTGCCCTTTTTCCGGGCCGCCTGCGCCAGTTTCTCGCGTGCATTCATGGCTCTTCCCCGATCGTGGTGAACCAAATCTTCCTACGCGAAGTATTTTTCCTAGACAAGTAGGATTTTGCCCGCTGTTTTAGCGCCATCGAGTCGCCGACTCGTTACGGCCCAACCAATTGCCAAGGGGAATTGCGAATGCTCATCCGCAAGATCGAGGTCTTCCTGCGCCACACAAGAATGCCGCCGACCAAATTCGGGCGCCTCGCCACACACGATCCGCGCTTCGTGCTCGATCTGCGCAACGGCCGCACGCCCCGCCCCGATACCGAAAAAAAGGTGGAACATTTCATGAACAAATACCGCGAGACGACCCATGCGTATTGATCCCAGGGTGGTGCCGCCCTCGATTTCGGGCCGC
>JBGSLI010000292.1:0-3146 GCA_041740775.1 Alteraurantiacibacter sp.
TGGCCGCGCACGCCGCGGGCATCGCCGCGATCGACACGCTCCACGCCGATTTCCGCGACGAGGAGGGCCTGCGACGGGTGGCGCGCGAATCCTATGAGGACGGGTTTGCCGGGATGATGGCGATCCACCCGGCGCAGGTGCCGATCATCAACGCCGCCTTTTCTCCCAGCGAAGCCGAACTGGCCGAAGCGCGCGCGATCGTGGAACTGTTCGCCGCCAATCCGGGCGTGGGCGCATTGCAACTGGACGGAAGGATGATCGATCAGCCGCATCTGGCGCAGGCGCAGAAGCTGCTGGCGAGCGCTGGTTAGGGTCAAGGCCTATTCGGCAGGTGCCTGGGCGTCGGGTTCGGCGGGTTCTTCGGTCTCCGGGGCTTCGCTGGCTGCGGCGGACGGGGGAGTGCCGGATTCGGTCACACCACCACCCTCGCCCACCTCTCCCGGTTCCGGCTCTGCCAGCGGGGCTTGCGAACGGGTCTGGTCGAGCGGCAGCATGGCATCGCTGATCGTGCCTTCCATCACCTCGCCCGCCGCTTCTCCCGCATCCTCGCCCGGTGCCCCATCGCTACCGCAGGCCGCCAGCAGCAGCAACAGCGGCACAGCAGCGGCGCAGACAGGGCGGAATTTCATGCACGCATCCTTTCGTGATCTTCCAGCGCGGCAAGAAAATCGCCCGCGCGCGCCAGCAATGCCTCATCCCATTCCTCCGGCGCAACCGCAATGCCCAGCTGTTGCAGGCTGGTGACGCCGTAATCGGCGATGCCGCAGGGCACGATGCCGGTGAAATGGGCAAGATCGGGGGCAAGGTTCACTGCAAATCCGTGCATCGTCACCCAGCGCCGCACGCGCACGCCGATGGCACCGATCTTGGCCTCGGCACCGCTCGCCTCGCGCGTCCAGATGCCGATCCGGTCGGGCACGGCGAAGGCTTCGATACCGAAAGCGGCGAGCGTGGCGATCACCCAGTCTTCCAGCGCGTGGACGAAATTGCGCACGTCCTTCTGCCGCCGGGCAAGGTTGATCAGCACATAGGTCACCCGCTGGCCGGGCCCGTGATAAGTATAGCGCCCGCCGCGCCCGGCCTCCACCACATCGAAGCGCGGATCGACCAGTTCGGCCAGATCGGCGCTGGTGCCTGCGGTATAGACCGGCGGGTGTTCGAGCATCCACACCATCTGCGCCGCATCCCCGGCCGCAATTGCGGCGCAGCGCGCCTCCTGTTCGGCCAGCGCGGCGCGATAGGGCACAAGCCCTTGCGAACGCCGCCATTCGATATCGGCGGGCAGGCTGGCGGGCAGCGGGGCGATAGGCGGGTTTTTCAAAATCGTGTCGATCATCGTCTGGCAGTGGTTGCACCGGCAGCCCTGCACGGCCTATCAGGGCGGCGTCAAGGTGAACGGGGTAACAAGCATGGCGATCAAGCTGGATATGGGCAAGGCCTGGAACGATGCGGTGGCATTGCTCAGCGCCAACAGGGATGTGGTGCTGGTGGTGGCAGGCGTGTTCTTCTTCCTGCCCAGCGCCATTGCCACGCTGGCGATGCCGCAGCCGGCCGAAATCGAAGCGATGGCCGCCGCCGGACAGCCGGACCCTGAAGCATTGCTTTCCGCGATGATGGCCTATTACGGTGAGGTGTGGTGGATGTTCGTGCTGGCGGGACTGGTGCAGGCGGTGGGCGCATTGTGCGTGCTGGCCTTGCTCACTGACCGCTCGCGCCCCACGGTGGGCGAAGCGCTGGGCTTCGGTGCCAAGGCGCTGATCCCCTATATCGCCACCCAATTGCTCGTCAGCCTGCTGGTGGCGGCGGTGATCGGCGTTCTGATCGGGATCGGCGCACTCATCAGCGTGGCGGTGGCGGCGCTGCTTGGCGTGGTCGGCGCGGTGCTGGCGATCTATGTCTGGATCAAGCTGTCGCTGGCCACGGCGGTAATCGGGATCGAAAAGCAGCTTAACCCGATCATCGCGCTGCAACGATCCTGGGGGCTGACAAAGGGCAATTCGCTGCTGCTGTTCGCCTTCTATCTGCTGCTCGGGATCGTGATGATCGTGATCTCGCTGATCGCTGGGATGGTGTTTGCGGCCTTCGGCTTCATGGGCGAACAGATCGGCCTGTTTGCCAGCGCCATCGGCGGGGCGCTGATCAGCATGGGCATTACTGCGGTTATGCTGGCGGTGCTGGCATCGCTGCACCGGCAATTGTCGGGCGGATCGGCAACGGGCGAGCTGCGCGAAACCTTCGATTGAACCATCAATCGCGCGGCGGCGCATCCTTCCAGCCCCATGCCAGCAGGCACGGGGGAATATTGAGCCATACGTAACCTGTTTCCACTCGCGGGAAATATCGCGCGGTAAGATCGCGCGCGGCGCTGACGAACTGATAGGTGAGGAATGCCCCGCCGGTGCGGATCACCCGGTGCGTGGCTTCGGCGATATTGCGCCCCACTCCATCGGGAAGGGTAGAAAACGGCAGGCCGGAAAGGACGTAATCGGCCTGTTCGTGGCCGATCGAACGGACGATCTCCTCCACGTCCTCCGCCGATCCGAGCACCGCGTGGAAGCGGCTGTCGCGGATGGTCTTGCGCAGATAATCGATGAACAGCGGGTTGGTGTCGATCACCAGCAATTCGCCATCGCGCGGCAGGCGATCGAGCACCGGGCGGCAGAAGGTGCCGACGCCGGGGCCGTATTCCACGAACAGCCGGCAATTGTCCCAATCCACCGGGGCCAGCATTTCGCGGATCGTGATGCGCGAGGACGGAATGATCGACCCCACCATGCGCGGATGTTCGAGAAAACCCCGGAAGAACACCCCCGCCGGGCCGAGCGCGCGAATGATCCTGCCGCGAAGGCCGATGCGGCGCGGTGCCGCCAATTCATTACCGTTCATTGCGTAGCTGTATCCTGGTCCTTCGCTTGCCCGTGCGGCCTTGCATCCATGGCCCCGCATTGCAAGCAGATGTGAATAATTGCCCGATTTGGCGTGCAGCGGATCAGAGGATTTCCTCCACCTTTTTCTGTGGGCGGCACAATCGCACGCCCTTTTCGGTTTCTACCAGCGGGCGCTCGATCAGCATCGGCTCGGCCGCCATCGCATCCAGCACGCTGGCCGCATCGGCGTGGGGCAGGCCGCGTTGTTCGGCATCGGTG
>JBGSLI010000293.1:0-5160 GCA_041740775.1 Alteraurantiacibacter sp.
GCCGTCTCTGCGCGCCTCGCCCCTGCAGCTACCGGCACCGATACCGGCGGATCAATCCGCCAGCCCGCCGCCATCACCGGCACCGTGGGGATCAAGCCGACCTATGGCCGCTGTTCGCGCTGGGGCATCGTGGCCTTTGCCAGCAGCCTCGATCAGGCAGGCCCGATGGCGCGCAGCGTGGAAGATTGCGCGATCATGCTGGGCGCGATGGCGGGCTTCGATGCCAAGGATTCGACCAGCCTCGATGCCCCCGTGCCCGACTGGTTCGGAGGTCTCAACGCCGACCTGCGCGGCAAGGTTGTGGGCATCCCGTGCGAATACCGGGTGGAGGGGATGGACGGCGAAATCGCCGCAAGCTGGGAACAGGGCAAGCAATGGCTGCGCGATGCGGGAGCGCAAATCGTGGATATCAGCCTGCCGCACACCGGATATGCGCTGCCCGCCTATTACATCATCGCCCCGGCCGAGGCTTCCAGCAATCTCGCCCGCTATGACGGCGTGCGCTATGGCCTGCGCGATCTTGAGCCGGGCGCCGGCTTGCAGGACATGTATGCCGCCACCCGCGCTGCCGGTTTCGGTGACGAGGTAAAGCGGCGCATCCTGATCGGCACCTATGTGCTTTCCGCCGGTTTCTACGATGCCTATTACACGCAGGCGATGAAGGTGCGCGCGCTGATTGCCCGTGATTTCGATGCCGCCTTTGCCCAATGCGACGTGATCCTCGCCCCCACCACCCCCACGCCCGCCTTCGCCCTTGGCGAAATGCAGGACGATCCGCTGGCGATGTATCTCAACGATGTGTTCGCGGTGCCTGCATCGCTGGCCGGTCTGCCCGCGATGAGCGTGCCCGCCACGCTGACCGCAAGCGGCCTGCCGCTGGGCCTGCAGATCGTGGGCCGGGCGATGGATGAACAAGGCGTGCTGAATGCCGGGCTGGCGATCGAACAACGCGCGGGATTTACGGCGCAGGCCGAGAAGTGGTGGTGAGGGGGGGAACGAAGAATAACGTTCATACTCAACGGGCGTAAGAAGCCATTTCAGCCAAGAAAGCCTTTATGACGAAGCTGAAGACAGTTGAAATGGCCCGTGGCCTCGCCGCGTGCAGTGTCGTTGCCTTTCATGCCAACGCCAGTGCTGCGTTCATCGGCTTGGCAAATAGCCCCATGGTTTCACCGCTGCAATACGGTGTCGATTTTTTCTTCGTGCTTTCAGGCTTCATCATATTTCATGTCCATCGTGATGAAATCGGAAATGCCGGAAGCGCGCTGCCGTATCTGATCAAGCGGATTATCAGGCTTTATCCGCTGCTTTGGCTGGTGGTCGGCGGATGGATCATCTTGCGGATTGGTGCTGGGAAGGTGCCGACGATCGGAGAAATCGGCACTTCACTTCTATTGTATCCAAGTCTCGAATTTCCGGTCCCGCTGGTGGTTTGGACATTGCGCCACGAAATCCTTTTCTACCTTGCCTTCTTTTTGGCCATCTTCAGCCGGAAGGCCGGTGTCGCACTCTTTTCGATCTGGACGCTTGCGGTATTGTTTCAGATGGCAATGATCGCTTGGGGCAATCCGCTGAAAGGTATGCCGAGCCTGGTCCTTTCCAGCTACGTGCTCGATTTCATCCTGGGTGCAATTGTCGCCTATGCGGCAAACCGCTGGCGCGTGCGTTCCTGGTGGCCGCTGCTGATCGGTATCGGCATGGTCGGAACAGTCTCATGGGCTTCCCTGGAATTCGGATGGAATCGTTTGGATACTCTCGATTACACTTCGGAGGCCAATCTGTTTGTCCCGCTACTCGGTCTGTCATTTGCCGTAACACTGTTCGGTTTGCTGTGTATCGAGGATATGGTGGAAGTGCCCCAATGGGCCGTGCTGATGGGCGGAGCCAGCTATGCAATTTATCTCGTCCACACGCCGGTAAATTCCGTTATTCAACACTTTGCCGCCAAGCTTGGTGAAGGTTTGGGACATCTTTTCATCTTCTGCGGCGGTATCATGGCAGGAATCATCCTGCACGTGCTGATCGAACGCAGGCTGACCCGTTTCCTTCGCTTCCGCCTGCTCGAACGGCGCGGGTGATTTACACCGCGGCCGGATAGACCGAGGTTCTCCCAAGCCCGCGCGCGGCTTTTCGTCCGAATTCCAGTGCGGGCTTCTCGACCGCAAGCCACGAAAGCAAACCCGCCAGCATGACCAGCGGCAGGGTCAGCAAGGCATTGGCCAGCCAGGGCATGGCAAAGCCAAGCGATACCGAAAGTAGCGATTGCTGGATCGGGAAGGCATAGACATAGACGCCGTAGGATATGTCACCCCTTGTGGTCGCCCGCCTGAACCGGTCGCCGCAGCAATAGGCAAGGGTTATCACTGCATAGGCTCCCGCTGTGGCTGCCACCTCAAGAAAAAAAGGTGTGAACGCCGAAACGACGACAAGCGCGCCTGTCAGCCAGCCCCAATCGCGGCGGATATAAATGCGATCGGCGAAGAGATAAAACAGCATTCCCATTCCGAAAAAGCGGAACAGGCCAGTTGCCTGATCAATATAGAACCACACGCCGCCCGCATCGTCAGCGATCATCGGAGCAACGGCCATGCTGAACAGCCATGCTGCGATCACAGCCGCCCGTCTCAGCCTGGCAACGGCGAAGGAGACAATTACGAAAGCGTAACAAGCCATCTCGAACTTGAGGCTCCACAAGCTGCTGTTCACGGCCCGCATCGGATGGAGTTCGAAAACACCGGGAAGGTCATATCCCATCGGCAGGAAAAGCCCGTTGCCCAGAAAACCCCAAGTTTGCGGATGCAGCAGATATTCCACTGTCCGTAATTGGGTGAAGGATAATCCGAAGACAAACGCCGATACCAATACAGATACCACCAGGCCCGACATGATGCGGAAGCCGCGCTTGATGGCATATTGTGTGATTGATCCGCGATCCAGGCTGGCCGGGATAAGAAATCCGCTGATAACGAAGAATGCCGCAACCGCCAGTGTGCCGAGGCTGGCCTGCCCCGTGAAATTCTCCAACGGTTCGAGGCTCCCGGTAATAGGAAAGGCATGACTGAAGATTACCGTGATCGCTGCGATTAACCGGATAGTGTTGAAACGATTGGGAGCTGACGCGAGAGAAGCCAAGGTTCTATTCTGCACGCGCCCGCCCAACTCTGCCTTAACGGCCTCAAAATGCACTGGTTCTTGCTCGCTGACCTAATGCAGTTGCCTTTCCTTGAAAAGCCGCTTTTCTTAATCGTTGCGCCACCTTATCGGGCACGAGATGTGCAACCATCGCTTCAATTGCGCCTCGGGCGAACAGGAGTTCCCCATTCGATGACCTTCAATCCCGCTGATCCCGCAGATCCCAATTCGTTATCCTACAGGCTGCGTTCGCGGCGCGACGATTTCCTGCGCGAATGCCTGCTGCGCGCGCGGAGCGGGCGGAGCGGCGACGGCGATTTTCGCATCGTCGATCTGGGCGGCGGGGCGGCCTATTGGCAAAGGGTAGGGCTGGACTGGCTGGCAGAACACGGGTTTACCGTGCTGTGCATCAATTCCGACGGCGCCGAACTTACCCGCGCCGCCAATGGGTCTTCGCCGATCGAACTGGCCGTCGGCGATGCCTGCGACATGGCAGGCCATGCCGACAACAGTTTCGATCTGGCGCATTCCAACAGCGTGATCGAACACGTCGGCGACTGGCACCGGGTGGAAGCCTTTGCTGGTGAAATGCGGCGGCTTGCCCCGTCCTATTACGTGCAGACACCCTATTTCTGGTTTCCCTTCGATCCGCATTTCTATCGTGTGCCGATGATCCACTGGCTGCCCAAATCGCTGCGATCCTCGGTGCATCGCCGCCTGAAGGCGGGATGGGGTGAAAAGGCGGC
The DNA here is from genome assembly GCA_041740775.1 of Alteraurantiacibacter sp. Taxonomy (GTDB): domain Bacteria; phylum Pseudomonadota; class Alphaproteobacteria; order Sphingomonadales; family Sphingomonadaceae; genus Alteraurantiacibacter. Next base: position 3,879 of record JBGSLI010000293.1, read on the forward strand.
TTCGGTGGGGGATGCCATGCGGCTGGCCGAATCCAATTCCATGCTCGATCGCAGCCAGATGCGTTATCTGTTTCCCGATGCCGATCACAGGTTCGAATTTTTCTACGCAATGCCCAAATCCATGATAGCGACCCGCATCGATTCCACAGGCGATTGAAGACAGCAAACATGAGCAATTACCGCATTCAGGGTGCAACCGGTGAATGGGAGGTCGTGATCGGCCTTGAAGTCCATGCGCAGGTGACGAGCAAGGCCAAGCTGTTTTCCGGCGCCAGCACCGCCTTTGGCGCGGAGCCGAACACGCAGGTTTCGCTGGTCGATGCGGCGATGCCGGGGATGCTGCCCGTGCCCAACCGCGAATGCATCCGCCAGGCGGTGCGCACCGGCATGGCGATCGAGGCGCAGATCAACGCCTGGAGCCGGTTCGACCGCAAGAACTATTTCTACGCCGATCTGCCGCAGGGCTACCAGATCAGCCAGCTTTACCATCCGCTGGTGGGCGAAGGCGCGATCACCATTCTTGCGGACGAGAAGGCGGGGATTCCGGCGGACAAGGTGATCCGCATCGAACGCATCCATGTCGAACAGGACGCGGGCAAGCTGATGCACGATCAGCACCCTTCGATGTCCTATGTCGATTTGAACCGCACCGGCGTGGCGCTGATGGAAATCGTCAGCCGCCCGGACATGACCTCGCCGGCAGAGGCGGGGGCCTACGTGCGTAAACTGCGCGCGATCCTGCGCTATGTCGGATCATGCGACGGCAACATGGAAGAAGGATCGATGCGCGCGGACGTCAATGTTTCGGTGCGCAAGGTGGGTGACACCGAGTTGGGCACGCGGACCGAGACCAAGAACGTCAATTCGGTGCGCTTCGTGATGGCCACGATCGAGCATGAGGCGCGCCGTCAGGTGGATGTGCTGGAGGATGGCGGTGCCATCGTGCAGGAAACCCGCCTGTTCGATCCGGGCACCGGCACCACGCGATCGATGCGTTCGAAAGAGGACGCGCATGATTATCGCTATTTCCCCGATCCCGATCTGCTGCCGCTGGAACTGGACGATGGCTTCCTCGCCGAATGCCGCGCCAGCTTGCCCGAACTGCCCGATGCCAAGCGGCTCCGGTATGAGACCGCACTGGGCCTGACGCCGTATAATGCGCGCGAACTGACCGCCGAGGTGGAGACTTTCGCCCGCTTTGAAACGCTGCTGGCGGAAACCGCCAAGACCATCGGCAAGGATGAGGCGGCGGTGGCAACACAGGTCGCCAACTGGTCGCTCT
>JBGSLI010000294.1:0-4386 GCA_041740775.1 Alteraurantiacibacter sp.
GCACGCGGACCCTGAGCCGCGAGAGCAGCGGAATATCGGCAAGGCGGCGGCCGATGACCGGGTGCGAAGGCGATATCACTGCCTGCACCAGCCGCAGATCGCGCGGCCGTTCTGCGCCGGAGGTGGCGACCCCGCCACCCACGCCCATCAGCCCGGTCCGGAAATCATCGGCTTCCGAAAGCGATGCCAGTTCGGCCGGACTGGCCGCCACGATCAGCTGATCGCCCGCCTTCAGCGCCCATTTGTCAAACCCTCGCCGCTCGATCGCCTTGCCCCGCTGGATACCGACGAGGCGCAGGCCGGGGCGGCGGAACAGCGCGATATCGCCGATCCGGCGCCCCACCAGAACACTGTCAGGCAGCAGCGAAAGATGGGACAGGAAGGCATCGCTTTCTCCCTGTTCGTCGAGCGAATGGGCCGGACGATCGGGCAGCAGGAACTTTCCGGTAACCGACAGCAGCGCCAAGCCCGCCGCCGCCGCGCAGAGGCCGACCATGGTAATCTCGAAAATCCCGAATGGCGTCATGCCCTGTTGCTGGGCCACACCATCGACCAGCAGATTGGTCGAGGTGCCGATCAGGGTCAGCGTCCCGCCCAGGATCGAGATATAGGACAGCGGAATCAGCAGCCGGGTGGCGGCGATGCCGAGCACGCGCGCCAGGCGCTGAATGATCGGGATCATCACGATCACCACCGGCGTGTTGTTCATGAAAGCCGAAGCCAGCAAGGTTCCGCCGCCCACTTCGGCCACCGCCAGCCGCGGCCGCCGCAGCGTTCTGCGGATCACCCATCCCGAAACCTCCTCCAGCGCGCCGGTGCGCAACAGCGCTCCCGAAAGCACGAACATGGCAGCAATCGTGATCGGCGCGGAATTGCTGAACACGCCGAGCAGTTCATCCGGGGGAAGGAAGCCGAGCACCATCATCAGCACCCCGCCGATCACCGCGATTACTACCGGCGGCCGACGTTCCAGCGCGAAGGCTGCAAGGATGCTCACCAGCAGAACAAGCCCGATGTAGGGCGACAGCACCGCCATGAAGGTTTCGAAGCCGACGATCATCTGGCCGTTGGCGCAATGCCCGGCGGATCAATCTGGGCCATCAAGTAATCGTCCATCGACAAGCGCAATGTCTCCCCTCCGCCGCGACTCTGGCCCGATGGAGCACAGGCTGCAACCCTGATCTTGGCTGCGTGCCAATGTGGCAAAGCGAACCCTTCTATCCCAGGATACCCGCGCTCGCCAGCACCGCCAGCGTCAGCAAATCAGGAGCAATGGCGGTCATCGGGGCGATCTGCACGGGCTTTTCCGAACCGATCATCATCGGCCCGATTGTGGCATCTCCGGAAAGTTCGCGCAGCAGCTTGGCCGAAAGATTGGCGCTTTGCAGGCCAGGCATGATCAGCACATTGGCAGGGCCGGACAGGCGGCTGAAGGGGTAGAGCTTCATCACCTTGGGGTTGAGCGCGGCATCGGGCGCCATTTCGCCTTCATATTCGAAATTGACCGTCGCATCGGCATCGAGCAGCGCCACCGCCTCGCGGATATTGCCCAGCCACTGGCCCGAGGGATTGCCGAAGGTGGAATAGGACAGGAAGGCCACGCGCGGTTCGTGGCCCATGCGCCGCGCCACGGCGGCGGTTTCCCTGGCGATATGCGCCAGCTGTTCGGCACTGGGCCTCTCGTTGATGGTGGTGTCAGCCAGAAAGGTGGTGTGGTTCTTGCCCACGATCATATGCACGCCGAACGGAGTTGCGCCGGGCTTGGAATCGAGCACGCGGGCGATCTCGCGCGCGGTCTGGCTGTAGGTGCGGGTGAGGCCGGTGATCATCGCATCGCCGTCGCCGATCGCCAGCAAAAGCGCGGCAAACACATTGCGTTCCTGATTGACCATGCGCCGCACGTCGCGTTCGGTATAACCGCGCCGCTGGAGCCGCTTGTAAAGATAATCCACCATCTCCTCGATCCTGGGATAGACCGCCGAATTGGCGATTTCGAAGCTTTCGGGATCGTCTACCGAAAGCTCGCGCAGCTTTTCCAGCACCTTGTCGGTCCGCCCGACCAGGATCGGCGTTCCATAGCCGAAATCGCGGTACTGGATCGCCGCGCGCAGCGCCACATCCTCTTCGGCTTCGGCAAACACCATCCGCTTGGGATTGGCCTTGGCGTCTTCGTAAACGCGGGTGAGCGCGGAGGTGGTGGGATTGAGGCGGCTGCGCAGCTTCAGCGTATATTCGTCAAAATCTGCGATCGGTTCCTGCGCCACGCCCGAATCCATCGCCGCCTTTGCCACCGCGCAGGAAACGCGTTCCATCAGCCGCGGATCGAAGGGGGCGGGAATGATGTATTCGCGCCCGAATTTCTGGTTGATGCCATAGGCTGCGGCCACTTCTTCGGGAACGCGTTCGCGCGCCAGCTCGGCAATCGCGCGCGCGGCGGCGACCTTCATCTCCTCGTTGATCGCGGTCGCGCGCACATCGAGCGCGCCGCGGAATATGAAGGGGAAGCCCAGCACATTGTTGACCTGGTTGGGAAAATCGCTGCGCCCGGTGGCGATGATCGCATCGGGTCGCACCGCCTTGGCTTCATCGGGCATGATTTCCGGGACGGGATTGGCCATCGCGAAGATGATCGGCTGATCGGCCATCTTGCGCACCCATTCGGGCTTCAGCGCGCCTGCGGCGGAAAGGCCGAGAAAGATATCTGCGCCTTCAAGCGCCTCTTCCAGCGATCGGTGCGGCGTATCCACCGCATGCGCGCTTTTCCATTGGTCCACCCCTTCGCGCCCCGGATAGATCGGGCCTGACCGGTCGCACACAATAACGTTTTCATGCGGCATGCCCATCGCCTTTATCAGCGCGGTGCAGGCCAGCGCCGCCGCGCCCGCGCCATTCACCACCATCCGGCAATCCCTGAAATCGCGCCCGGTCAGATAGGCAGCGTTGAGCAGGCCGGCCGCCGAGATGATGGCGGTGCCGTGCTGATCGTCATGCATCACCGGGATCTTCATCCGTTCGCGCAGCGCCTGTTCGATCACGAAGCATTCGGGCGCGGCGATATCTTCCAGATTGATCCCGCCGAAGGTCGGCTCCATCAGCGCGACGGCATTGATGAAGGCTTCGGGGTCTTCGGTATCCAATTCGATATCGATCGCATCGACATCGGCGAAACGCTTGAACAGCACTGCCTTGCCTTCCATCACCGGCTTGGATGCCAGCGCGCCCAGATTGCCGAGGCCGAGAATGGCGGTGCCGTTGGAGATGACCGCGACGAGGTTGGCGCGCGCTGTATAGCGTGCCGCCAGCGAGGGATCGCGGGCGATCGCTTCCACCGGGGCAGCCACGCCGGGGGAATAGGCGAGCGAAAGATCGCGCTGGGTGGTCATCGGCTTGGAGGCGATGATCTCGATCTTACCCGGACGAATCGTTTCGTGATAGAATAGCGCCTCGCGCGTGGTGAAACCGGTATTCTCTTTCTCGTCCAAGGCTCGCTCTCCTGTATCGGCCTCATCGCATAGAGACACTTGGCCTTCGGGGATAGGGGAAAGCTGGCGCGCCACCCTTCCCGAATCATCGCAATCGCCGCTACGGCTCGCGGTTCGATGGCCGGTTCCGCAACTCCCATGATGCAGCAATATTTCGCGCTCAAGGCCGAGGCCGCCGATTGCCTGCTGTTCTATCGCATGGGCGACTTTTTCGAACTGTTCTTCGAAGATGCGAAGGTGGCAGCAGGCGTGCTCGATATCGCGCTCACCACGCGCGGCGAACACGATGGCCTGCCGGTGCCGATGTGCGGTGTGCCGGTCCATGCGGCCGAAGGCTATCTGGCGCGGCTGATCAAGGCGGGCTGCCGGGTGGCCATTGCCGAACAGGTGGAAACCCCCGAAGAGGCGAAGGCCCGTGCAAAGCGCGAAGGCAAGCCGTCGTCCAAAGCGCTGGTGCAGCGCGCCATCGTGCGTTTTGTCACCGCAGGCACGCTGACAGAAGATGCGCTGCTGAACCCGCGCCGCGCCAACACGCTGGCGGCGGTGTGCGAGGTGCGGGGAGTGTGCGGGGTGGCGGCCTGCGATATCTCCACCGGGGCGATGGTGCTGGAAGATTGCCCGCCCGAAGCCCTGGCCGGGGTGCTGGCACGGATCGGTGCGAGCGAGCTGGTAATCCCGGAAGCGCGTTCGCGTGAAGGCAGGGACATCAAGCCCGAGGCTTCCGCTTTCGCCGGAGCGCACAACTTTGCCGATGCCGTGCTGCGACCTTCCAGCACCTTCTCCAGCGATAGCGGCGAGGCGGCTTTGCGGCGCGTCCACGGCGTTGCCACGCTGGATGGGATGGGCCAGTTCAGCCGCGCGATGCTGGCGGCGGCAGGCGGGCTGATCGCCTATCTCGATCACG
>JBGSLI010000295.1:0-2149 GCA_041740775.1 Alteraurantiacibacter sp.
GGCGCGGTGGCCGGCCTGCGCGGTCTGGCCATGCTGGGGACCGGATTTGCCTGGGAAAGCCGCCGCGCGGGGCAGGCAGTCGATACAGTAGTGGTGAGGCGCGAGCCGGTGGGCGTGGTGGTGGGCATCGCGCCGTGGAACGGGCCGTTCGCCATCATGGCCAACAAGATGTTCTATGCGCTGATTTCCGGCTCGGTCATCATCATGAAACCATCGCCCGAAACCCCGCTGGAGGCCTATATTCTGGCCGAAGCCGCCGAGGCTGCGGGGATGCCGCCGGGCACGGTGAACCTCGTCCCGTCGGGCCGCGAGGCTGCCGATCACCTGATCCATTCGCGCTTCATCGACAAGGTCAGCTTCACCGGATCGGATGCCGCCGGGTGCCACATCGCCAGCGTGTGCGGCGGCAATATGACCCGCTTCACGATGGAACTGGGCGGCAAGAGCGCGGCGATCATCCGCGATGATTTTCCGATAGAGGCGGCGGCCAATATCCTCGGCAACACCATCACCGTGATGAGCGGGCAGGTCTGCGCCATGCTCAGCCGCGCCATCGTTCCGCGCGCGCGGCACGATGAACTGGCCGAGGCGATCAAAGGAGTGATGGAAGGCATTGCCATCGGCGACCCCGAAGATCCCGCCACCCAGCTCGGCCCGCTGGCGATGCGGCGGCAGCTCGAACGGGTGGAAATGTATATCGAAGCAGGGAAGGCGAGCGGCGCGCAGCTCGTCACCGGCGGCCACCGCCCGGCGCATCTGAACAAGGGTTTCTACATGCAGCCCACGCTGTTCGCCAATGTCGATAACGCCAGCAAGATCGCGCAGGAGGAAATCTTCGGCCCGGTGCTGTGCCTGATCCCGGCAGAGGACGAGGAAGACGCGATCCGCATCGCCAATGACAGCAGGTTCGGCCTGAACGGCAGCGTCTTCACCCATGATGCGCAGGCCGCCTATGACATCGCCTGCCGTATCCGCACCGGCGTGGTGGGGCAGAACGGCATGCGGATGGAATGGACCGCGCCCTTCGGCGGTTTCAAGCAATCGGGCATGGGCCGCGAAGGCGGCGAGGAAGGGCTGTGGCCCTATCTGGAGACGAAGACGGTGTTGCTCGACGCGATGCCGGGTTAAGCGGGTGCCCACCCATCGAGACAGGAGATTGCCGTGATAACCAGAACCCTTGCGCTGCTATTCGCTGTCCCGGCGCTGGCAGGCTGCGCGCATGGCCCTGCCGAACCCGCCGCCCGATCGGCTTTGGCCGAGGTTGCCGGGGAAGAACAGCAATTGCTCGATTTGTCGCGCCAGAAATGGCTGTGGATGGCAGACCGCGACATGGCGCGGCTGGAGGCGCTGTTTCACCCTTCCGCGCGCTTTGTGCACATGAGCCGGACGATGGACCGCGCGGCCGAACTCGAAGTGATCCGTAGCGGGAGCATTCACTACAAACATGCCGATGTCAGCGATATTTCGGTGGAACTGATCGGCGATACGGCCATCGTTTACAGCCGGTTGCGGTTGCTGGCGGTGGTGGGCGGCAATGAAGCGACCAATCCTTTCAGCGCCACCGAGGTTTATGTCCGCAGGGGCGGCGAATGGTTGCTGGCATCGCTGGCGTTCTCGCGCCTGGTGGGTGATTGATGCGCCTTGCGGGCAAGCTTGCCGCATCGCCGGGGTGACGCGGGGTTCGGGACGCGCTAGGAAGCCGGACAAAATCAATTTCGGACTGCCTCAAGCCATGAAACACCTGCTGCTTGCCAGCCTTTGCCTGCCGTTTCTCGCCACTCCGGCCATCGCGCAGGAAGCGGATCGGGAGGCGGATGAGAACACCATTACCGTGCTCGGCGAAGGCCTGCCCCAAACGCCGGGAACACCCGCCTATTCCACCGTGGAGCTGGATCGCGAGGCGATCATCACCGCCGCCAGCGGGCGGCTGGAAGATGCGCTGGCCAATGTGGCCGGCTTCCAGCAGTTCCGCCGGTCGGACAGCCGCTCGTCCAATCCTTCGGCGCAGGGGGCAACCTTGCGCGCGCTGGGCTGCAATGCCACCAGCCGCGCGCTGATCCTGCTTGACGGGGTGCCGGTGGCCGATCCCTTCTTCGGCTTCATCCCCTTCAGCGCGATTGCGCCCGAACGGCTGGCGCGCATCCGGGTG
>JBGSLI010000296.1:0-1580 GCA_041740775.1 Alteraurantiacibacter sp.
GCCGCGAATGCGGATCGCGGCGCGCTGTTCGGGCGGCTGCACCTGCCCGTGCAGCGGCAGCACCGGCACATCGGGCAATCGTTCCGTCAGCCGTTCGCGCAGCCGCTCGATTTCGCCCACGCCGGGCAGGAAGGCGAGGATATCGCCCTGTTCCTCACGCCAGGCGGTAAGCACGGCAGAAGTCATCGCCTCCTCGATCCGCTTTTCGGGCGACGCGCCCAGCCAGCGGATCGCCAGCGGCCAGGCCTTGCCTTCGCTTTCGATTACCGGCGTATCCGCGCCCATCAGCCGCGCGAACCGCGCGCCATCGATGGTGGCGCTCATCACCGCAATGCGAAGATCCTCGCGCAGCACCTGCTGGCATTCAAGCGCCAGCGCCAGCGCCAGATCGCTGTCCAGATGCCGCTCATGCGCTTCATCGAACAGCAGGCAGGATATGCCCGTAAGCTCCTGATCTTCCAGCAGCCGGTTGACGAGGATCGCCTCGGTGACGACGAGAATGCGCGTGGCCTTGCTGTTCTTGCTGTCGAGCCGGGTGAGATAGCCGACCCGTTGCCCGACCTCCTCCCCCAGCATTTGCGCCATCCGCTCCGCCGCTGCGCGCGCGGCCACGCGCCGGGGCGAGGTGATGATGATCTGCCCGCTGCACCATTCCTCCCCAAGCAGCGCGGGGGCAACGGCCGTGGTCTTGCCCGCGCCGGGAGGCGCAACGAGCACGGCGCAATTGCCAGCGCGGAAAGTGCCGAGCAGGTCCGGCAGGACGGCGTTTATGGGGAGCGTGCTCAATCGCCCTCCCATCCGAACACATCCTCGATCCCGATGCCAAACAGCCGCGCGATGCGAAAACTGGTCTCCAGGCTGGGAGAATAACGTCCTTGCTCGATTGCGATGATGGTCTGCCGTGTAACCCCGACGGCATCACCGAGCGCCGACTGGCTCATTTGGCCATGCTTTTCCCGTAGCTCGCGCACGCGATTGGTTATCGGTGGACGCTTGGGCATGGCTCAGAATGGCTTGCGAAGGAGAATGAATTGAGCAGCGTATTCGGCCAGCTGGCTGAGAATCAGACATGTCAAAACGATGTGAAACATCTGTGCTCCATCCTGACTGAACATGAAAACGCCCAATCCGCAAACCACTCCGACAGCCAAAACATAAGAGGAAAAATGTGCCGCTTTGTCGACCACCAGCCTCTCACGTTCATCGGCAGGACTGGAAGCCTCGCGTGGAGAGGCAATTGCAAGGATCACCTGGACCACAATCGAGCCAGCGACCGTGATGATCACGAAAGGTAGCGCGGCAAAAACAGGGGCCACCCCATCGAGCATAACCAGCTTCAGATAGTAGGCACCAGCACATACCAGCAAGGCCGCCATGACCAGTGCAGAACGCTCCCTGAAAGACATGATTTCAAACTCCACAATGTGTCAAAGATATTTAACACATATGGCAGGGGCAGATTTGATGTCAAATATTTTTTACAATGAGCCCTAATACCCGCGCGCCACCGCAAATTGCGCCGCTTCCACCATCGCCCGGCGGGCGGCGCTGTCGGGGAAGATCGCCAGCGCATCGCAGGC
>JBGSLI010000297.1:0-2166 GCA_041740775.1 Alteraurantiacibacter sp.
GCGGGCAGCAGCAGGCCGTTGGTGCGAAAATCGTCGAACCCCACCGCATCGCTCCCCAGCGCGGCGAACAGCGCGCCGAAGGAGGCGGCGTCGCGCAATTGCCGTGGCAGCAGGTGGTGGCGCTGCATGTCGGGCCGATAGCCGGGCTGGCCGATGCGGTTGACCGTGCGAAACACGATGCGGGGCCGATCCCCGACGGCGAGCCGTGCCCCCGTCTGCGCAACGGATCCGTTTAGTGAGCGACCCTCCACAGGCGGACCATGGCGGAGTTATCCACAGGTTCAAGTGTCAATGGTTCTCCGCCGGGGCTGGTGAAGGAGAACTGCTCGTCGATCCTGCCGTGTTCCACCAGCCAGTTGAGCACGCGCAACGCGATCTTGGCGGCTTCGGCCCGATCGCCGCACAGATCTGGATCCAGCAGCAATTCCTGCCCGGTGAAGGCCGCCAGCCCTTCGCTCTGCATGCTGCCATCGGCATTGCTGACCAGCGCGGTCAGCCCCAGGCCGGGGAAGGCCCCTCCCCCGATCCAGCCGAGCACGCCGCGACGGAACAGATCAGGCGCGCTGCACGCCCTGGCCGGCTGCCAGGCGACCGCGATCACGCCGGCCAGCGAAGCAAGTTCTGCGGCCAGCAGCGCCAGGCAGCGGACCACCGGAAACATGGTGGTGCCCGCGCACAGATGCGGCCCCGGCATCAGCGTTATCGCTTCCATCGGTTGCTGTCCGAAATCCTCGCCCAGCCCGAAACGATGCACGCAGAGTTCTGCCGGGCCAACCGGTTGCGCCGCCAGACCGGTCAGATCGAAGGTCAGGCCGTTCACCAGCAGTTCGACCCAGCCTTCATCGGCATCGGCATCGCCATCGAGCGCGGAATCGAAACTGATGCCGAAGCGCCCGCTCGATGCTGCCAGCGCGCGGATTTCCGGCGCACCGGGGCGTTCGCCCGCCGGGAACAGCAGCGAGACGGCAGAAACCGGACTATTCGATTCAAGGCGTAACGCGCTTGCTATCGAACCCAACCCTTTCTTAACCCTGACATGGTGATGGCCCGAAACGACCATTTCGTCGAGTCCACGCTGCGTGGTGATGACTTCATCGATATTGCCACAGTGTCAATTGTCGCACCTGTATCAATACTGTCGAGATATACCCCTTGTGCCTTTCCTGGACGGAAATGGCGGGGTAGGTCATCGCCATGAATACCAAAATCGCAGTTCTGGGTGTCGATACTTCGCTTTCGGGCAAGGCCTGGCGGTGGCGCGGTGGCAATATGCAGATTGATGCCGCGGGCGGCGCCGGCATTGCCGGGCTGGAGAACAATATCACGACCCAATTGCTGTTGGCGCGCGGTGTGCCGCGCGAGGATCTGGCGCTCCACCACCAGCCGTCCTTACGCGCCTTCCTGCCCGATCCATCCGCCTTCGCCGATATGGACCGCGCCGCCGAACGGATCGCCGAAGCGGTGATTGCGCGCGAACCGGTGACGGTTTACGGTGATTACGATGTCGATGGAGCAACCAGTTCGGCGTTGCTGATCCGCCTGATGCGGATGCTGGGCCACGATGCAAGGCATTACATTCCCGATCGGCTTCTTGAAGGCTACGGCCCCAGCGGCGAGGCGCTGCTGCGCATCGGCAAGGACGGCTCCAGCCTGATCGTCACCGTCGATTGCGGAGCGATGGCGCATGAAGCGCTGGGAATGGCGCATGACGCCGGGATCGACGTGATCGTGGTCGATCACCACAAATGCGCCCCCGATCTGCCCCGCGCCTATGCGCTGGTGAACCCCAACCGGCTGGACGAAAGCGATCTGGCCGCCGCCCACGGCCACCTGGCCGCCGTAGGGGTCGCGTTCCTGCTCGCGGTCGCGGTTGTCCGCACCCTGCGGACGCGCGATTTCTTCACAGCAGAAATGTCCGAACCGGACCTTTTTTCGCTGCTCGATCTGGTGGCGCTGGGAACGGTGGCCGATGTCGCCGCGATTCGCGGGCTCAACCGCGCTTTCGTGGCGCAGGGGCTGAAGGTGATGGCACGGCGCGGCAATACCGGCATGGCCGCGCTGATCGATGTCAGCCGCCTGAAGGCCGCACCGGGGGCGAGCGATTGCGGCTTTGCGCTGGGACCGCGCATCAATGCGGGCGGGCGCGTGGGCGAAGCGACGCTGGGC
>JBGSLI010000298.1:0-4564 GCA_041740775.1 Alteraurantiacibacter sp.
ACCCGCTTCTGCGATAGCTGGCTGCCGGTACCGCGCCGCCCCGATACCCGCCGCGCGTGGTCCGCCCTGTCGCTGCTTGCCGCGCGCACGCTCGATCCCTGGCTCGATACGATCCACCCCTTCGGCACCACCCGAGCGGACGAGGAACTGGGCTGGCTCGCCTGCGCGTTCGATCATTGTGCCTATGAAGCGCAGTGGCGCATCCCTGCCTTCAGCGCTTTTTCGGAAGATCGCGATCCCGCTCCGGTCTATCGCGAATTTTCCCGCATCCTGCGCACCGATGCGCATTTTCACGCCAATGCACATCGTCCGCGCGTGCTCAAGGTGCCGCAATTTGCCGAGGATCTGCCCGCGCTGCTGGAACAGTTCCCCGATGCCCGCGTCGTGCGCACGCAGCGCGATGATGCCGATATCGCGCGCAGTTCGGCCTCGCTGATGGCCAACCAGATGACGATCCAGTCCGATGCGGTGGATCTGGCCTGGATCGAAGCCGAGGTGGCGCGCAAGATTGCGCTGCGACAGGCGCGGATGGACGCGGCGATTGCACGGTTTTCCGGCCCGCTCGCGCAGGTTGATTTTGCCGCGCTGGATGGTGACTGGGAGGCCGAGATTGCCCGCGTCTATGCCGAACTTGGCCTGCTGCTGACTCCGGCGGCGCGGGCCACGATGCGGACCGAACAACGGCGCGCAAACACCTCGCCTCACCAAACCGCCGGACGGGCCTTAGCCGATAGCTGAACCTGTTCTCTGGCCGGGGCGATAACCGGCGCAGACCCGGTCGCGCTATGCCGGCCAGAGCAGTTGGTCGGCAAAGCTTGTCATCCGTTCATCCGCGCGCGCGGACCGCTCACTTCCTGATTCCGATGCCGGGAACCAGCATCCCCACGCGGCGCATGTAATCGCGATATTGTTCGCCGAACAGGGCCGCAAGGTCACGTTCTTCGTGCATGATGCCGACCAGCACATAGACGGTGAAGCCCAAAGCCAGCAGCAGGTGGCCCCATGTCATGTCCGGCGTGGCCCAGAACGCCAGCACGAACCCGGCATAGATCGGATGGCGCACCCATTTGTAGAACAGCGGCGTGCGCATATGCGGCGCGAGCGTGTGCTTGCCGCGCAGGTAATTCCAGGCCTGCTGCAGGCCGAACAGTTCGAAATGGTTGAGCAGGAAAGTCGAAATCAGGACCATGCTCCAGCCTGCCCAGAACAGCCCCCAGATCGCCATCCGCGCACCCTCGGCCTGAACCGTCCACAATGATCCATCGATCGGTCGCCACAGGGCAAACAGAATTGCCAGCGCCATCGCCGCCGCAAGGCAGTAGATGCTGCGTTCGAGCGGTGGCGGCACGATCCTGGTCCAGCCCTGCTTGAAGCGCCTTCGCGCCATCACCGAATGCTGGATACCGAACAGCGCGATCAGCGCCAGATTGACCAGCAGCGCCCCCGGCAGCGATGCTGCCATGCCCTTGTCGACGTGAGTCGGCATGAAATCGAACCCACCGACAAAACCAATAAGATAAAGAAAAGAGGCGAAAAAAGCGGCGTAACAAGCCAGCGAAACCAGCATCACCATTGCACGTCCCATTGCTTCCTCCCCAAAAGCAGGGCGCGACCCCGGCAATCGATTTAGCACGTTGAGGGCACATATCCTAATTCAAGGGAGAGAAATGCGAGAATCCTGTTTATAAATAGCAATTTACTACAAAAACAGGCCGCCAGACTTCTCTGACGGCCTGATTTATTCTCTCGGTTTTTGGTCCGATCCCGTCGCAGCCGGGCCTTTCGGCGAGCGCTGCGGGCGAAGGGGCGTTCGGGAAAATATCCTAGCCGACAATCTCTTCGGGCTTGAAGAAGAAGGCGATTTCGATCGCGGCGTTCTCGTCGCTGTCCGATCCGTGGACGGTGTTCGCCTCGATACTTTCGGCAAAGGCCTTGCGGATCGTGCCTTCATCGGCATCGGCGGGATTGGTCGCGCCCATGATCTTGCGGTTGCGCGCCACGGCATCTTCGCCTTCCAGCACCTGCACCACCACCGGGCCGCTGATCATGAAATCCACCAGTTCGCCGAAGAACGGGCGTTCCTTGTGAACGGCATAGAAGCCTTCGGCCTGCTCACGGGTCATCTGGATGCGCCTGGAGGCGACAATTCGCAGGCCCGCCTTTTCCAGCATGTTGGTGACCGCGCCGGTCAGATTGCGGCGGGTGGCGTCGGGCTTGATGATCGAAAACGTGCGGGTAACCGCCATGGGAATGTCCTTCGCAAAATCGGATGAGGGGATTGCGCGCGCCCCTAGCGCCCCTGTCGGCGAACGGCAAGCCTGCTGCGGGCCTGCTGCGGGCCTGCAGCGGGCCTGCTGCTATCCGGCGCCTATTCGCGCCCGATCATCAGCATTCCGGTGGTTTCCCCGCCCGAAGGGCTGGCGTTGAAGCTGAAGGACTGTCCGCCCGGCCCTTCGCCGCCGATCATCATGGTATCGTTGGTGGTCATTTCCATTTCGATGGCAAAGCCCGCCGCTTCGGCCTGCCGCCGGTAATGCGCAATCATATCCTGCGGGGATGCGCTGCTGGTCATCACGGTCATGCTGCCCTGCCCCTCGTTCCCGCTCATCACCGTGCTCGAAGCGACCTGCGCGCCGGGATAGACGGTGAAGCCATCGGGCAGGCTGGCGGCAACATCGGCGCCTGCGTTGATGGTGGTTTCATTGCCCTCGTCATCGGTAAAGCGCATTTGCGCCTCGCCGCCGCCACGCTCGACATCGTATTCCACGGTGCCGTCTTCGGTCTCCACCGTGCCGCTGTCGCTGCTGCCGCAACCTGCCAGCAGCAGCGCCGCTATGCCCAAACTGAATTTCCGCATGTTCGCCTCCCCAGGAATCTGTCGGCCAGAATTGCAGCTATTGCCGCGCGGTCAAGCCCTCATCCCATCCGGTTCACGGCCCTTCCACCCAGCGACTGCCCTGCTGCTTCCAGAACCGCCGCTCCAGCCCTGCACGATCTTCCAGCGCCTTCCACGTCACCCGCGCCCCTGCCCTTGCAGCATCATCGAACAGGAACAGCACCCGCGCAAAGCTTTCTCCCGGCTCGCGCCATTGCCCGTCGGCGATCAGCAGGACGCGGGCGCCATTGGCCGCGTCGACACCATCCGTAAGCAGGATCGGCTGGCGCGCATCATGCGCATCCCCGGCGATGCCGTGGGCGAGGAAAGCTTCGGGCGCGGCGGTCCACAGCGCCTGCGATATCGCTTCGAGCAATTCGAGATCGTCCGCCACCACCAGCAGGCGTTCGCCCGCCTCGCGCACCTTGCCTGCCAGCAGCGCCACGGCGGCGGGAGCGGGATCGCGGCTCAAGAGGTAGAAATCGACGCGCATTGCCCTCCTTCCGTCGCCCGATCAACTCTGCCCTCACCCCTCCACGGTGTTGCGGACGAACTGGTCGAGCAAGCGCACGCCATAACCCGTCGCGCCCTTGTCCCACGTCGCGCCCGGCTTGTCCGCCCACACCATTCCGGCAATGTCGCAATGCGCCCAGGGGGTATCGTTTTCGATGAAGCGTTGCAGGAATTGCGCGGCGGTGATCGAACCGGCAAAGCGCGGGCCGATGTTCTTCATGTCGGCAATCGGGCTGTCGAGCAGCTTGTCGTATTCGGGCGCGAGCGGGAAGCGCCACAGCTTGTCGCCCGCCTGCCTGCCCGCATCCAGCAGATCATTGGCCAGATCGTCGCTGTTGGAAAACACCCCACCGTGTTCGCTGCCCAGCGCGATCATCATCGCGCCCGTCAGCGTGGCGAGATCGACGATGCGCGCAGGCTTGAAGTTCTTCTGCACAAAGGTCAGCGCATCGCACAGCACCAGCCGCCCTTCGGCATCGGTGTTGGTGACTTCGATGGTCTTGCCGGCGCGAGTGGCAAGAATGTCGCCCGGCCGCATCGCATCGCCGGAGATGCTGTTTTCGGCGGCCGGGATGATCAGCCGCAGGCGGACAGGCAGATTGGCCTGCATGACCAGCCGGGCGAGGGCCAGGGCATGCGCCGCGCCGCCCATGTCCTTCTTCATCGCTGCCATGCCGGCGCCCGACTTGATGTTGAGCCCGCCTGAATCAAAGGTGATGCCCTTGCCGATCAGGGTCAGTTTCGGGTGACTCGCATCCCCCCAGGTCATATCAATCAATCGCGGTGGGCGCGAAGCAGCGCGGCCGACAGCGTGGACGGCGGGGAAATTTTCGTCAAGCAGCGCCTCGCCCTTGATGAGATGCAACGCCGCGCCAAAGGCTTTTGCCACCTCGGTCACCGCGTCGGACAATTCGGCTGGCCCCATGTCGGCGGCCGGCGTGTTGACGAGATCCCGGACCAGCGCGGTGGCTTCGGCAAGGCGGATGGTTTCGGTGATCGCGGCGGGCTCGGCGCTGAGCAGCACGCGAGCGCCCGGATCGCCATCGAAGTTTTTGTAGCGCGTGAAATGATGCTGGGCGAGCAGCCAGCCCAGCCCCGCAGGGCCAAAGCTGCCCGCAGGGCCAAAGCTGCCCGCAGGGCCGATGCTACCCGCAGGGCCGACGCTGCCGGTGACGC
>JBGSLI010000299.1:0-3164 GCA_041740775.1 Alteraurantiacibacter sp.
ATTTCCACCGCTTTGCGCGCGGTCAACCGGCCCGGCTCCTCGCGCCGCAACGTGGCGCATCATTACGATATCGGCAACTCGCTGTACCAGCTGATGCTCGATGCCGAACACATGCAATACAGCTGCGCATTGTGGGATACCGAGAACTGCGGCGAGGATATGACGCTGGCCGAGGCGCAGGAGGCCAAGCTGGCGCATATCGCCGCCAAGCTGAACCACACGCCGGGCCTCAAGGTGCTCGATATCGGATGCGGCTGGGGCGGCATGGCGATATTTCTGGCCGCCCGCGCCGATGTCAGCGTTCACGGCATCACACTCAGCCAGGAACAGCTGGCGCTGGCGCAGCAGCGGGCGGCGGCGGCGGGCGTTGCCGACAGGGTCAGCTTCGAACTGGTCGATTACCGCGATCTGGCCGCGCGCGGCGAAAGCTATGACCGGATCGTTTCGGTGGGCATGTTCGAACATGTCGGCGTGCCGCAGTTTGAAACCTTCTTCCGCGCCTGCGCGCAGATGCTGGCCGAAGATGGCTGCATGCTGCTCCACACCATCGGCCGGATGGGCAGCCCCGGCCGCACCGATGCTTTCACCAACAAATGGATCTTTCCCGGCGGTTACATTCCCGCCCTGTCCGAAACCGTGGCGGCGAGCGAGAAGGTGCGGCTGATCGCCACCGATGTGGAAACGCTGCGGCTGCATTATGCCCGCACCATCCGCGCCTGGTATGCCAATGTGCTGGCCCACCGCGAGGAGATCATCGCGCAGTTCGATGAACGCTTCTACCGGCTGTGGACCTTCTATCTGGCCGGCGCTGCCACCAGTTTCGAATGCGGCGGCATGTGCAATTACCAGATCCAGTATGCGCGCGAACGCCGCGCCCTGCCGCTGACGCGCGATTATATCGCCCGCGCCGAAGGGAAACTGCTCGCCCGTTCGTGATCGCGGCGCGGGCATGATCGGCGTTGCGGCTGGGGGCAGCGCCTGATAGGCGCGCCAGCGATAATCCAGCGGAGCAAACCATGTCCGAAATCAAGCGTGTTGTCCTTGCCTATTCGGGCGGCCTCGATACCAGCGTCATCGCCAAATGGCTCGAAACCGAGCGCGGGCTGGAAGTCGTAACCTTCACCGCCGATCTGGGGCAGGGCGAGGAAATCGAGCCTGCGCGCGCCAAGGCCCGGGCGATGGGTATCCCGGACAAGCACATCTTCATCGAGGATCTGCGCGAGGAATTCGTGCGCGATTTCGTGTTCCCGATGATGCGCGCCAACGCCCGCTATGAAGGCGATTATCTGCTCGGCACCAGCATCGCCCGCCCGCTGATTTCCAAACGGCTGGTGGAAATCGCGCGCGAAACGGGCGCCGATGCGATCGCCCACGGCGCCACCGGCAAGGGCAATGATCAGGTGCGGTTCGAACTTTCCGCCTATGCTCTCGCGCCCGATATCAAGGTGATCGCCCCGTGGCGCGAGTGGGATCTGACCAGCCGCACCGCGCTGATCGCCTGGGCCGAAGCGCACCAGATTTCCGTGCCGAAGGACAAGCGCGGCGAAAGCCCCTTTTCCACCGATGCCAATCTCCTCCACACCTCGTCCGAAGGCAAGGTGCTGGAAGATCCGTGGGAGGAAGTGCCCGATTACGTCTATTCGCGCACGGTCAATCCCGAAGAGGCACCCGATGCGCCCGAATATGTCACGCTGGAATTCGAGCGCGGCGACGGCGTGGCGCTGAACGGCGAGGCAATGTCGCCCGCCACGCTGCTGGCCGCATTGAACGATCTGGGCCGCAGGCACGGGATCGGGCGGCTCGATCTGGTGGAGAACCGCTTCGTCGGCATGAAATCGCGCGGCATGTATGAAACGCCCGGCGGCGAAATCTACGCCCGCGCGCATCGCGGGATCGAACAGATCACGCTTGATCGCGGCGCGGCGCATCTGAAGGACGAACTGATGCCCAAATATGCCGAACTGATCTACAACGGCTTCTGGTTCAGCCCCGAACGCGAAATGTTGCAGGCGGCGATCGATCTCAGCCAGCAAAAGGTCAGCGGCACCGTGCGGCTGAAGCTGTTCAAGGGGCAGGCGAGCGTGGTCGGGCGGCAATCGGCCAATTCGCTTTATTCGGAAGCGCATGTGACTTTCGAAGACGATGCCGGTGCCTATGATCAGGCCGATGCGGCGGGCTTCATCAAATTGAATGCGCTGCGGCTGCGGCTGCTGGCGCAGAGGGACCGTCGCTAGGCCATTTGCGCAACATTCGGCAAGAATCGGTGCGTTTCCGGCGGGCGTTGCGGTGAACCGTGGACTTATCCACTCTTGTCCACTGGCATTCTCGCAAAAAGTGGATAAGTCGACGCTTGCGCCCTTGCCCGACTTGGTTGCCACGCGCATTCTCCAATCATCGAAGACGATAAAGGCAACCGCCACGAAGGATCGCCAGTCGGTCCGGATACTGGGGAAGCCCGAAGTTTTCGACGCGATGATCGCAGCGTCGCGGAGGAGGAATGGACGGTAGATCGCCTTATTCGTAAGGCAGGAAGCCAGCCGGACCGTTGAGACCGCAAGAGGCAATCATCGGTAAAGGCCGGAGGCGAAATCCGGTGCCGAGGGAATGGAGACACTCCGGTGTCGAAAGGACTGCTTGAAGCACCAGAGGACAAGACCGGTCTCGGACGGGTGGAAAGAAAGGCTGAGATCGCTTTGCGATATCGCCGATCGGAAAATCCGCTCCGGCACCGGCGCGAGCGCCGGGCGACATATCTGGACGGAACCGGGCCTTCGGGCAACGGTCGAAAGGAGACACGCCAGGCGCCAAGCATCCCTTCGGGGGTCCACACGCCGGTGAGAGTGGGGTCGGCAGCAATGCCGGCCCCATTTCTGTTTGGGCGGGATTTCCAGTCCTTGCCCCCAGTCCTTGCCCCCAGTCCTTGCCCGGAGACTCAGGCGAGTCGGCTTTACCTCCCGAACCACCCTGTTTGGCCGCTTTGGCACCGGCGCACAAACGGGCACCTCGCCGCATTTTGGCCACCGGAGCACGATGAAGCGCCTTGTGCCATAGACGAAGCGCGTCTGCGGTTTGGGCCTTCACGCCGCGCGGGGGTATGGGCCGCCGCCATGGACGGAAAAAGCACCTCCAATCGCGCGCGCCGCACCCGCCTCCTTGCGCGGCCG
>JBGSLI010000300.1:0-1602 GCA_041740775.1 Alteraurantiacibacter sp.
GCTGGCGGCGGCGCGGGCATTGCTGATCGAAGCCGGGCCGCAGGCGGTTACGCTGAAGGCGGTGGCGGCGCGAATCGGGCGCACCCATGCCAATCTGCTACACCATTTCGGCAGTGCATCGGGCCTGCAGAAGGATCTGGCGCGGCATCTGGCGCAAACCGTTTGCGATACCATTGGCGATGCGGTGCGGGCGACGCGGGCGGGAATCGGCACCCCGCGCGAAGTGGTCGATCTCACCTTTGATGCCTTCGGGCGCGAAGGCGGCGGGTCATTGGCAAGCTGGATGCTGGCATCGGGGAACGAGGATGCACTCGATCCGATTGTCGAGACGATTCACGCGCTGGTTCACGATCTGCGGCCCGAAGAAACCCACGCCGGTGAAGATCTCCGGATGCACGAGACCACCTTCACGCTGGTGCTGCTGGCGCTGGGCGATGCGCTGCTGGGCGAACAGCTGGCCGAATCGCTCTCGGTCAAACGCTCGGTGGCGCGCGACCGGGCCGAAGCGATGCTGATGGCGGCCTTTCAGGAGTTTGCCTGACCCCTTCCCCCGCTGAGACGCTTCCCCCGCCGCCCGAACAGGCGTATATTCATCCGGTTGCGGCCACGCGGCAGTCGCGCGTCTCGCACGGGGGAGAAGGGACATGCGGGCAAGTATATCGGCAAGTGTTTTGGTGATGCTGATCGCGGGGGCAACCCCGGCTGCGGCGCAGGACAGCGGCTTTCTCAGCGCCAATCTGTTCGGCGACCAGATTGTCGGGGGCGGGGATGACGATGCCTCGGCCGACTGGAACGCGGAGGTTTTCCCTTCCGCCGGGCGTCTGTGCTATTTTCTTGATATCGTCGATCTTCCCGCTCCCACCGGGGTGGCGATCCATCGTGGCGCGCATGGCGAGGATGGCGAAGCGGTGATCGCGCTCGACCTGCCCGGCCCGGACGGAGATGAAGTGTGTGTGGAGGCCGATCCGGCATTGCTGGCGCAAGTGATGGCCGACCCTGCCGATTTCTACGTCCTGATTACCTCGCGCCGCCACGCAAGCGGTGCGGTGCGCGGACAGTTGAGCGAATAGCGGGCCGGGGCGATATCCGCGCGCTCCACCGTGCGCGCCCCGTTCAGCCCTCGACCAGTTCCAGTTCCACATCGCCATGGCCTGCGGCGATGATGCCGATATCCTCGGCGGCGGCGCGCGAAAGATCGATCGTGCGACCGCGCGTGAACGGACCGCGATCATTGATTCGCACCACCACCGAACTGCCGTTGCGCGGATTGGTCACCCGCACCAAGCTGCCGAAGGGCAGCGTCCGGTGCGCGGCGGTATAAAGGTGCATGTCGAAATTCTCACCGCTGGCGGTGCGGCGGCCGTGGAACCGGCGACCGTAATAGCTGGCGACGCCCGAGCCGAGCGAAATGCTGTCCGCCGCTGTGGGTTCGATAGTGGTGATGTCCACCGCATGATCGGCCAGTTCGGGCTGCACGGGCGCGCCCAGGCGGGCAAAGGCCTGCTCGAATTGGGCATCGGCGCTGGGCTCGAACATCGGCAGGGCGCGGGCCGGGGCGGTTAGCCCGGCATCTGCGGGACCAGCGAGATCGACCGGCTGCTG
>JBGSLI010000301.1:0-1651 GCA_041740775.1 Alteraurantiacibacter sp.
GGGCGAGTTCGACGCTGAAATAGGGGCCGGCAACGGTCTGCGCGGCAGACAGCGGGGCGAAAGCGGCGAGCGACAAGGCGGCGGCGAGCGCGGCAGAGAAGGTGGCGGTGAGCGGACGGGACATGGGGGAACTCCTTATCGACAAGATTGTAGGTTGCGTTTGACAACCAGTAGTCTTCCGCTACCTATCTATGAAAGTTGCGATTCGCAACCCTTTTTTCGCGATTATTTTGGCATTCGCGCTTTTCGCTGTAGGAAGAGCGCGGGATAGAGATTTACCTATGGGAATAAGAGAGCCGCTGCGCGAACTGGGATGTGGACTGCCCCACGCGCTGGAAGTGATGGGAGAACGCTGGTCGTTCCTGATCCTGCGCGCGGCGTTCAACGGACTGGTCCATTTCGAGGAATTTTCCGGCGAACTGGGTATCGCCCGCAACATCCTCTCCAATCGCCTCGCCAAGCTGGTCGAACACGGGGTGATGGAGCGCACGCCGTGCGAGGCGGACCGGCGCAAGGTGGAATACCGGCTGACCGAAAAGGGCGCTGACCTGCTGCCCGCCATGCTGGCGCTGCGCCAGTGGGGCGAATGCTATGCCGGCAACGTCAATTCCGATCTGGTGCTGGTGGACAATCGCGACGGAAAGCCGATCGCCCCGATCACCCTGCGCGCGCACGACGGGCGCGAAATCGGCTGGCACGATCTGGCGTGGCAGAAGGCGGGAGAAGTGGAGAAGCCCGATTGCTGCTAGAGCATCGCGCCGAAGAATGGATATCTGTTTTCTAAAAAATTGCGATAACAGAACTTTGGAACAAAGGCTCTGATACCCAAGTCACAACCCCGGCTTGCCTTGCTGCACGGCCAATTGGGGATCAGCCTTCTGGCGGCGGTTGTTTGCCGGTCCTGTCTTCCGGCCTGTGTTCGGCATCCCAGTGGGCGGTGAACGGACCGCTGACGACCAGCACGAACAGCACGATGACCGCCATCATGGCAGCAAGCCAGATCTCGCCCATCCCGCAGGTCAGGCCGATTGCCCCGGCAACCCAGATCGCTGCCGCGGAACCGGCGCCCTGAACGAAATTGCCGTGGCGGAACATGGCGCCTGCACCCAGAAAGCCGATGCCGGTAATCACTCCCTCGATGACGCGGGTGGGGTCAACCTGCGAATGTGGATCGACCGTGGCATGGAGCAATTCGGCAGAAGCGATCATCAGCCCGCAGGCGCCCACGGAAATAATCACGAAGGGACGGAAATCGATGGGCTTTTCGCGCAGGAAACGTTCCAGCCCGATGAGGAAGGGCAGCAGCACTGCTGCTCCCAGGCGCACCAGCGCTTGCGCCATGGTCAGGGAAGCGGGGCCGGCAAATTCCTCCGTTCATACAAAACGCGCAGGCGAGCATGGGTGTTCCCGCCACGCGCGCCTACCCGTTCAGACCCAGCCGCTGTGTTCGGCCAGTATCTTCGCCCCCAGACCGATCAGCACGATCCCCCCGAAAACTTCCGCGCGCTTTCCCAGCGCCGGGCCGATTCGCGCCGCGAACCAATGCGCAGGCGCGCACAAGGCCAGCGTCACGCCGCCAATCACCGCGCAGGACAGCAGCACCGGCGGGGTGAACAGGTCCAGCGTCAGCCCGGCGGCGGCGGCATCGATC
>JBGSLI010000302.1:0-4971 GCA_041740775.1 Alteraurantiacibacter sp.
CGTGACATTGCCCGGATCGCCGCCGAATGCCGCGATATTGCGCTGCACCCATTGAAGGCCCGCGACCAGATCCATCAGGCCGTAATTGCCCGATGCGCCATAGGGCGATTCTTCCGACAGTGCGGGGTGAGAAAGGAAGCCCAGCGGCCCCACGCGATAGGCCAGATTGACGCGGATCACGCCATCGCCAGCCAGTCCTTCACCCGAATAATTGGCCATGCTGGCGGACCCGATATTGAACCCCCCGCCATAGATCCACACCACCACCGGAAGCCGTTCGCGCGGCCCCGGCGGGGCCCAGATATTGAGGTAGAGGCAATCCTCGCTGGTAGCCTCGTGGCCGAAATAATGGTTCTGCCGGTGGCTGCGCAGCGGTTGCAGGCATTGTGGAGCGAAGCGGTCCGCGTGGCGGATGCCGTCCCAATGTGCGACAGGCTGCGGCGGCTGCCAGCGCAATTCGCGCAGCGGCGGCGCGGCAAAGGGAACCCCCAGCCACGCCTCCACCCCCGATGCCAGCGCAATCCCCTCGATCGTGCCCGCCTCGATAGCGATCCGTTCCTGCGCCACAGCAGGAGAACCCGCCGCCAGCAGCGCGAGTGCGGCCAGCGCGGCGCGTAGCGAAAGACCCAAGCGCATCAACGCTGGTCCGGCCGCAGGCGGGCGTGGAAGAAATCAAAGGTGGCGTTGGTTGCCCGC
Organism: Alteraurantiacibacter sp.; assembly: GCA_041740775.1. Taxonomy (GTDB): domain Bacteria; phylum Pseudomonadota; class Alphaproteobacteria; order Sphingomonadales; family Sphingomonadaceae; genus Alteraurantiacibacter. Next base: position 697 of record JBGSLI010000302.1, read on the forward strand.
AATGTGGCGGCGCGCGTTTCTTCCAGCGACTGGCCGATGAAGCTGTGGTCCACGCCTGGTATGTAGATCGTTTCCACATCAACCCCCGCCGCGCGCATCTGCGCCTCGGCCAGATGCGATTGTGCGATGGGGACCACCTGATCTTCCTCGCCGTGGATCAGCAGGAAGGGCGGATCATTGGCGTCGATGAAGCTGGCCGGGCTGGCGAAGGCCATTTGTTCTTCGGTGCATACCCCATCGCATCCCAGCAGCTGCGCAGCGGCATCATCGGTTCCGGCCGGGCGCGATCCGATCTGCGTGGGAAAGTCGAACACGCCATACCAGATCACCGCCGCCTGCACGCAGCCATCCTGCGCGGCCTGCGGATCGAGCGTGGTATTGCCGCAGGTGAGCGCGGCCAGCGCGCTCAGATGGCCGCCGGCCGATCCGCCCCACACGCCGACACTTTCGGTATCTATCCGGTATTTTTCAGCATTGGCGCGCAGGAAGCGGATGGCGGCGTTGGTATCCTGCAATTGCGCCGGATATTGCGCTTCTCCCGACAGGCGATATTCGAGACTGGCGACCACGAAGCCTTCGGATGCCAGCCGGGCGAGCACGACGGGAAAATTGGCCAGCGCTCCCGAATGGCGCGTGTGCCCGCCGATCCAGCCGCCGCCGTGGATATAGAGCACCAGCGGATGCGGGCCTTCGGTAGGCGGCAGATAGATATCCACCACTTGCGGGGTGAACCCGCGCAACTGCTGGTAGGTTACATCGCGATAGGCCTCGACCCCATCGGCGAAAAGCACCGGCTGCTGCGGAAAATGATCGTCGAGCGCGGGCGCCTCGGCCACTTCGAAATCGCGCTCTGCGGTCTGCGCGGCGCAGGCGGACGTTCCGATCAATATGCCGGCGGTTACGGCGAACAATGGGCGTAGGGTGCAACGCATGGTGAAGGCTCCGTTGGTCAGTCGATGAAGGAAGGTTTGTAGCGGGCCTGCGCGGCCAGCCTGATGGCGGCATTGGCGGCGCCAAAACCGGTGTAATCGCGCCGTTCGACCAGTTCGAAGAATATCCGGCGAGCAAAGGCGCGGGTGTAGAACTGGAAATATTCGGCATCGCCATCGCGGTCATAGAGGATGTCGCGCGCGGCCATCGCTTCGATCAGTTCGGGTTCCAGATCCCAGCGGGCGGCCAGATCGTCGTAATAATTGGCGGGGATTTCCAGCCGTTCGATCCCCTGCGCGATCGCCGCATCGGCGGCGGCGAAGATATCGTGACAGGCAAAGGCGATATGCTGCACCCCGGCGCCGAAATAATTATGGATGAAACGCGATGACAGCGACTGGTGCGCCAACGAACCGTTGAGGGTGAAGCGCACCGCGCCATCATCGGTCTGCACCGCCTGGCTCTGGACCAGCCCCATCGGATCGGCGATTTCCAGTTGCGGCGTCTTGCTGACTGCGAGCAGGCTGTAATAGAACAATAGCCAGCTCAGCAATTCCTCGAACTGCATGGTCTGGGCGATGTGATCGAAGGCGGTGAGAGGCGGATTTTCCAGCTGTTCTTCAAGCATGTGCGGGAATTCATGCGCCCACATCGCGGCGCTGCTGGCGGCATCGACGAAATAGAGCAGGCTTCCACCCACCGCGCGCACGCTGGGTATCGGCCATTCGTCCGGGCTTGACGGTGCATCGAAACGGGTGACGCGAAAGGCTTCGGCCCGCGCGAGCGCCTGCGCAACATCGTCCACCGCCAGCCCGATGGCGCATACCGATGCGCCGTGCATCACATCGAAACTGTGCGCCAGCCCTTCGGGTTCGCAATTGACCACGATATTGAGCGCGCCCTGCGTCCAGCGGGTAACATCCTTGGATCGGTGGCGTGCGGTGGGGCGGAAGCCCAGCGGCCGCAGCATCGCGTCCAGCGCGTTTGCCTCTTCATGGCTGGCGGCAAATTCGACGAATTCCACATTGCGCGGCTGGGTGCGCGGCGGCAGCGATGCGCTGCGCGAGGATGGCCGGGCGATCCCGTCTTCGAGCAGAAGCAGCGAGCGATATCCATCAAGCGCCACCGCGCCCGCCGAACCGGCGCGAAAGCGATCGTTGAAGATCTCCAGGCTCCAGTATCCGTCATAGCCGATCCGGCGGATGGCTTCGGCCCAGTCGTCCAGCGGAAAATCGCCCTGTCCGGGCATGCAGCGGAAATGCCTGCTCCAGGCGAGATAATCCATATCGAGCAGCGGGGCATCGGCCACCTGCACGATGAACAGCTTTTCGGCCCTGATGTCGCCGATGCTGCTGGAAGGAATGGCGCGGGCCAGCGAATGAAAACTGTCCAGAACAAGGCCCAGCGCGGGATAATCGGCATCGCGCACCAGCGCCCAGGCTTCGCGGTGATCGTTGACGTGGCGGCCCCAGGCCAGCGCCTCATAACCGATCCGCAGGCCGCGGCGGGCAGCGCGTTCGCCGGCTTCGGCCAGATCGGCCAGAATGCGACCGCGATCGCCTTCGGCTTGCGGCGAACAGCTCGAACAGACCAGCAGCAGATCGGTTGCCAGTTCGCCCATCACGTCAAACTTGCGCTCCAGCCGGTCGAACGCGCGCGAACGCAGGGGTTCGGGCAGGCCTTCCAGATCGCGGAACGGCTGGAACATCGTGCAGGCAAGGCCGAGATCGCGCATCAGCGCGGCAATCTGCGGTGCCGAAAGATCGGTGGTGAGCAGATCGTTCTCGAAAATCTCCGCGCCGGAAAACCCCGCAGCGGCAATCGCCTGCAACTTGTCGGGCAGCGATCCGCTGATCGAGACGGTCGCGATCGAGGTTTTCATGTCCATTGGACCGTTCCGGCATCCCATTGCTGGAGCATCGTCATTGCATCGCACTCCTCGCAGCGATGGTAACACCACTCGGCGATTGACAAAAGCATAAATGTAAGGAACTAGTTCGTATCATATATGCTGCGGGATTTCCGGCAGCTTTTCGATTGGAGACGGCCCGGATGATTTGCGCTAACCTCGATCGGCATACGCTCGGGCAGGAGCGTTCGGCCGAAAATCGAGGAGTGCTGTCTTTGACCGAGAAACCCAGGCTGCGGCGCAGTCACGCCGAAGCAAGAGAGCAGGCGATCAACCAGATTATCGACGTTGCCACCGACGAGTTCGTGCAGAAGGGCCTCGCCGGGGCCCGGATCGACGAAATCGCGGGCAAGGCGACCAAGCGCAAGATCTATTACTATTTCGAAGGCAAGGACGAATTGTATCGCGCCGTGCTCGAACGCGCCTATCGGCGTGTGCGCGAAAGCGAAAGCGAAGTCGATATCGAGAGCGGCACCGCGGCCGAGGCGCTGCGGCGCCTGATCGAACACGACGTGCGCTATCACTCGCAGCATACCGAACTGGTGCGGCTGGTGATGAACGAGAACATCCATCAGGCCGAGCATCTCAAGCAGATCGAGAGCCTGCCGCAGGGCAACCGCAAGGTGATTGATATCCTCACCCGCATTGTCGAGCGGGGGGAGCAGGAGGGCTCATTCCGCCCCGGCATCGATCCGGTGGAACTGCATCTGAACATGACCGCTCTGAGTTTCTACAACGTCTCCAACCAGTTCACCTTCGCGCATAATTTCGGCTTCGACATGACCAGTCCCGAAGCCGTGGAGCGCCGGGCGCAGCAGGTTGCGGACATCATTTTGGCCTGGGTATCGCGCAAGGAATAGCGGCCAGCGGGCTGCGGCCTGCCGGTACATCTTCCCGTGGCGCCCGAAATGGACGGGAAGAGGATTTATGGCTGTTATCAATGCAATCGAACCGGGCCAAGGCCCGGCGCAATGGACGCGCCGGGGCATGGCGATTGTGGCGTTGTGTTTTGTCATCAACATGGCCGACGGAGTGGATGTCACCATCCTGTCGTTCATCGCGCCCCGTATCCAGCAGGATTGGGGCATCGGGGCCGATGTGATGGGCACGCTGTTCAGCGCAGGGCTGCTGGGGATGGCGATCGGGGGCATGTTCATCGCTCCCTTGGCAGACCGGTTCGGGCGGCGGCGCATCATCCTGATCGCGCTCGGCCTGATGACGCTGGGCATGATCGCCAGCGGTTTTGCCGCCAGTGTCACGCAATTGTTCGCGCTGCGGGTGCTGGTGGGGGTGGGGATCGGCACCGTGCTGGCGGCGATGGCCGCGCTGGCGGCGGAAAGCGCGCCCGACAGCCACCGCAATCTGGCGGTGGGGATGGTGCAGGCGGGCTATCCTTTCGCCGCCGTGATTACCGGCCTGCTGGTGGCGGTGCTGCT
>JBGSLI010000303.1:0-2318 GCA_041740775.1 Alteraurantiacibacter sp.
AGCAGCATGATCGAAGGTTTCGCCGCCAGCGCGCGGGCAATCTCGCACCGCCGCCGTTCGCCGCCCGAAAGCGCCATCGCCGGGCTGGCGCGCAGGCGGGTGATGTGGAACTCCTCCAGCAGCCGTTCCAGTTCGGCAGCGCGCACCTGCTTGTCCGGCTCCACCATTTCGAGCACGCAATTGATGTTCTGTTCCACCGTCATGCCGCGAAAGATGCTGGTTTCCTGCGGCAGATAGCCCAGGCCCAGGATCGCGCGGCGATACATCGGCAGGCGGGTAACATCGATGCCATCCATCAGGATGCGCCCGCTATCGGGCTTCACCAGCCCCATGATCGAATAAAAGCAGGTGGTCTTGCCCGCGCCGTTGGGGCCGAGCAGGCCGAGCACTTCGCCCTTGGCAACGGTAAGCGAAATATCGCTGAGGACGCTGCGCTTGTCATAGCTTTTGGCGATCGAAACCACTTCCAGCCCGCCCTGCGGCGGCAGGTGCGGGGCCGCATTCAAAGGGGCGTGGGCCATCGCATCGGCCAGGGCCGCCTTGTCGAGAAAGTCATCGTCGCGTGCGCTCATCTGCCGCGCTCTAGCATGTGCGGCGGCGCTTTGAAGGGTGTTTGGCAAGATTCGTGCATGACCTGTCCCGTAATCGGCCTTTCAACCGGCGTCGCGCTGAACATAGGATTGACGCGCTTGAATTGCGCGCCACTATTTGAAATAAGCATTGCCGGGACTGGAGAGGAACAGCGCATGGACAAGGCGATCGTGGCCGATTCGAAAGTGCAAGGGCACGCGGATCAGGATTCTGCCAAGGCAACCGACTGGCGCCGCCGGGCGAGCGACCACGTGGCCTTCGGCCTGCTGGTCTATACCGGCCTGCATATTTTCGTCACCATGACCCAGCTGAAATCAGGCGGGGGTTCGATCCTGCCCTATTTCGCCCTGATCGTGCTGGTGGCGGCAATCATCCCGGCGTGCCGCTGGGCGGAGAACCGCTGGGAATCCTTGTCGGACGAAGCCGCGCATGATCCGGCGCTGGCGCCCACCTTCCGCCGCGAAATGGCGCTGCTGTGGCTGGCCGCGATCGGCCTGCCGCTGGCGCTGACCTTCGCCTTCAAGGCGATTGCCGCAGCGTTCTGACCGGGCCGTTCTGATCGGGCCTTTCATCCGCTTTGCACTTGCGCTGCTGCTGTTGCTGGCAGCACTTCCTGCCGTCGCGCTGATTCCTCAGGCCCCTGCCGCCGATGCGGCTCCGCCATCCCCCGCAGCAGGTTCGATCGAACTTGAACAGACGGCGGGTGAGGACGAACGCATTGCCGCGCGGCTGGCGGATATCTTCGCCAATGTGCCCAGCCTTTCGGCAGTAACCGCCCGCGTGGCGCAAGGGGTGGTGACGCTGGAAGGCACCGCGCCCGATGCTGCCGCTGTCGATCGGGCGGAAGCGATTGCCGCGGGTATTGCGGGCGTGGTGACGGTAGAGAACCGGGTCAGGCGCGATGTTTCGGTCGATCTGGAAGACGGTATCGGCGGGCTGGAGGACAGGCTGAAGGGTCTGTTGCGGTTGGCTCCGCTGGCCGGGCTGGCGATAGTGGTGGGCCTGCTGATCGGCGGGCTGGGCTATCTGCTGTCATCCTTCACCCGCATCTGGCGCCGCATCGCGCCCAATTCCTTCCTTGTAGAACTGATCCAGAGCGCGATCCGCTTCGCCTTTGGCATCGTCGGCCTGGTGGTGGCGCTCGACATGATCGGGGCGGGCGCGCTGATGGGAGCCGTGCTGGGCGGCGCGGGCGTGGCGGGCATCGCGCTGGGCTTTGCCATGCGCGATACGGTGGAAAACTACGTCGCCAGCCTGATGCTGAGCCTGCGCCAGCCGTTCCGCGCCAATGACTGGGTGGTGATCGACACGCATGAAGGCCGGGTTATCCGCCTGACCAGCCGCGCCACGATCCTCATGACGCTGGACGGTAACCATCTTCGCATTCCCAACTCCACCGTGTTCAAGGCGATCATCCTCAATTACACCCGCAATCCGGAGCGGCGCTTCGAATTCGATCTCGGCATCGACGCCGATGACGATCCCACCGTCGCGCGCCATCTGGGCGTGGAAGTGCTGCGCGGGCTCGGCTTCGTGCTGGCCACGCCGGAGCCGCAGGCGCGGGTGGAAGCGGTGGGGGATTCGAGCATCGTGATCCGTTTTCTCGGCTGGATCGATCAGCGGGAAACCGATTGGTACAAGGCCAAAAGCCGCGCGATCCCGGCGGTGAAACAGGCGCTGGAAGCCGCAGGCTTCAACCTGCCGGAGCCGATCTACCGCCTCCGCTT
>JBGSLI010000304.1:0-1891 GCA_041740775.1 Alteraurantiacibacter sp.
AACTGGCGGGGCGCGCGGGCAAGCGGCTCTGATCGCCGCCAAAGCGCCCGCCGATCACATGATATCCTGCGGCGAAATCGCCCCTTCTTCGAAAGCGCGGGCGGGATCGCCCTGCAATTGCCGACGCGGCGGCAGTGGCGCGCCGCGATTGCGCTCGATCGCGGCAGCGCCCTGAACGCCGGGAGCGACAACCCGCCAGATGATATTGGCGGTATCATCGCTCACCAGCAGCGCGCCGGTGCGATCCCATTCGACCCAGGTCGGGCGGCCGCGGGTTTCGCCGTTCCCGGTCAGAAAGCTCTGCAACACCTGTTTGGGCGCACCCACCGGATTGCCGCGTTCGTCGAATTCCACAAACACCACGTCATACCCGGCGGGCGGGGAACGGTTCCAGGATCCGTGGCGGGCGACAAAGGCACCCTGGCCAAAGGCGCTGCCCATCCGCGATCCTTCCTCGGTGAACACCATGCCCAGCGCCGCCGCATGCGCGCCCAGCGCATATTCGGGCGTGCGGGTATATTGGGTGAGGAAGCGCGGCATCGGCGCGTCCACCCGTTCGTCCAGCACATCGCCGTAATAGACCCACGGCCAGCCGTAATGCACGCCGATCGGCACATTGGTCATGTAATCGGGCACCAGATCGCTGCCGAGCATGTCGCGCTCGTTCACCGTGGTCCACAATTCGCCCGTCCACGGATTCCACGCCAGCCCGTTGGGATTGCGCATCCCCGCGCCGAACAGCCTCGTGTTGCCGGTTTCCAGATTAATTTCGTGAATCGCCGCGCGCTCCGCCTCGATCTCCATTCCGCCTTCGCCGGTATTGGAGGCCGAACCCACCGCAACATAAAGCCTGCTAGCATCTGCCGAGAGCACGATGTTGCGCATCCAGTGATTGCCCGCAGGCGGCAGATCGGCGATGATCTCGGCCTCCCCCTCCACCACATTGTCACCCAGCGCATAATCGAAGCGCAGCACCGCATCGTGATTGGCGATGTAGAGGTTGCCGTCGTGCCAGGCGATGCCCGAGGGCGAGCCGAGATCGGCTTCGCGCAGCAGATGGCGTTCTTCCGCGCGTCCGTCCGCATCCGCATCGCGTAGCAATATCAATTGGTTGGGTGACGGGACCGCCGCACCGGCCTCGGCAAACAGATAGCCCGCGATCAGATTGACCAGCCAGCCGCCCGCCAGCGGCCGCTCGGGTGCATTGGTGAGCGTCACCAGCACATCGCCATTGGGCAGCGTGTAGAGCACGCGCGGATGTTCCAGCCCTTCGGCAAAGCGGTTGACCACCAGCCCCTCTGCCGCCACCGGCGCGCCGTCCTCTCCCCAGCCGATCGGCTTTGCTATCCCCACGGTGGGGATGAGCTGTTCGTCTGGCTCGGCCAGCACCGGATCGGTGCCGGTCGTCTCCTCGAAGGAATATTGCGCCGGAACCGGGCGGGTGAGCCACCACAGGATGGCCCCGCCGAGCACGAGAACGACAAGAAGGGCGATGAGGATTTTCTTGAGCATGCGCATCCGCCCTGGATAGGTGAGGCGGCGCTTTGCGGCAATCCTTTCGCGCGCTAAAGCTGCCACCATGTATGATTTCGTCCCCGCTCCCGGCGCCGCCAAGCCCGATCTCTACGCCGCCCTGCTCGAAGCCGTCGACGCGCTGACCGCGGACGAGCCGGACAGCGTGGCCAATATGGCCAATACCGCCGCCCTGCTGGGCGAATTCCTGCCCGACTGCAATTGGGCGGGTTTCTATCGCATGGTGGATGGCGAACTGGTGCTCGGCCCCTTCGCCGGCCGGCCCGCCTGTATCCGCATTCCGGTGGGCGTGGGCGTGTGCGGCGCGGCGGCGCTGGGCGAAACGCAGCTGGTGGCCGATGTTCACGCCTTCCCCGGC
>JBGSLI010000305.1:0-7695 GCA_041740775.1 Alteraurantiacibacter sp.
GCCCGGCGCAGATCAGCCAGGTCGACCAATCCCCCGGCGGCGGCAATTGTGCGGGGCGCGCCCACACCTGCCAATATTGCTCCAGGCCGCGCTTTTCCGATGCAGTAAGCGTGTGCAGGCGCTGCTGGCGGCGGTGAGGCGGTTCACCCAGCAGCCAGTCGCGCAGTTCAGCCGTGCTCGTCATCGATGTCCTTTGTGATTCCCAGTTCCGCCCGCAGCGCGTCGGCCTCCAGCTGGCTGGTGCGCATGGCATCGAGCTTGGCGGTGAGCGAGGCGAGCACGGCTTCCTCGTCCTCCTCCTCGTCAATCGCGCGCTGCTGGCTCACCTCGTCGCGGTGGGCGAGCAGCAGGCGGATGGCGGCGGCATTGTCGAACCGGGTCTTGGAACTGGGCGGCTGGCCCTTGCGCAGCCGGGCGAGCAGTTCCATCTCCAGATTGTCGTATCCTTCGCACAGCGCCTTGCGCCATTCGCGGGCAAATTCACGGTCACGGCGGCGGTCGGCATAGGCCTTGCTGGTGTTCACCCCGGCGGCGCGCGCCGATGCGGCGACATTGGATGTGGCGGCCAGCTTTTCGAGAAACGCGGCGCGCCAGACGGCGGCCGGTTCGGGAATGTCATCCATAAATTGTGGTCCCTGGCGCGATCCAGTCGGGCAATGCGATCGGGCACGCAACGGGGCGGGGGCCAAGCGGCCCGCCCTTGTTCGACGGCTGCCGATTCGGTTTATCGCGATGTTCCGGATGTCTAACCAAAGAGCGTCACAATGTCAACATGCAACGTGCCATATAGGTTATTTTGTATGACTTGCAACGGCTGCATTGCTGGCCTAGTGGCGCGTCTTCCCGGCAATATTGGGGTTTTGCGCAAATGATGGGCCCGTTACGCAGCCTGTACGAATGGACGATGGCCAAGGCCGCGCATCCCAAGGCCGAATGGTGGCTGGCGTTCTTTGCCTTTGTCGAATCGAGCTTCTTTCCCATCCCGCCGCATCCGTTGCTGGGCCTGATGTGCCTTGCCGATCCGGCAAAGGCGATCCGTTACGCGCTGATCTGCACGCTGGCATCGGTGCTGGGTGGCCTGTTCGGCTATGCCATCGGCTATTTCCTGTATGAGGCGGTGGGCGAATGGCTGATCGGCGCGCTGGGGTTGAGCGAAAGCTTCCCGGTGGCGGCCTGCTACATCCGCGAACAGGGGGCGGCGGCGGTGTTTCTCGCGGCCGGCACGCCGATCCCGTTCAAGCTGATGACGATCACCGCGGGCTTCATCGAGATGAACCTTGTCACCTTCATCGTCGCCGCGATTGCGGGCCGCGCGCTGATCTTCATGGTGGTGGGCGTATTGTTCCGCCTGTTCGGCACGCCGATCAAGGCGATGATCGACCGCTATCTGGGCACTGTGACAACGGTGTTCGTGGTGCTGGTGGTGGCCGGCTTCATCGCGCTGACCCAGCTCGGCGGCGATGACGGCAAGAGCGATCCCGCCGATCCCTGCACGGCGGCCACCAGCCTCGACCGGAACTGATTTCGACTATCATCGAAATATCGCTTGCCGAAGCTGGCAAACATTTCGATAATCGTGGAAATGAAGCCCGATGATTCCCCGCCCGATGCCGTCGCCGCGCTGGCCGCGCTGGCGCATGATCACCGCCTCGCGGTGTTCCGCCTGCTGGTGCAGAAGGGCAGGCAGGGCTTGGCTGCGGGCGCAATCGCGCGGGCGCTGGGCCTGCCTAATTCCTCGCTTTCCTTCCATCTGGCGCAATTGCAGCAGGCGGGGCTGGTCGAACAGCGGCGCGAGGGGCGATCGCTGATCTATTCGGCCGATTATGCCGCGATGAACGCGCTGATCGGTTTTCTGACCGAAAATTGCTGCGAAGGAGCGGAGTGTGAATTGCCCGCCACCGGCCGGGCGCAGGATTGCCGCTGATGCGCAATATCCTGTTCCTGTGCACCGCCAATTCGGCACGATCGATCCTGGCCGAGGCGATTCTGCGCGATTGCGGCGCGGGCCGCTTTGCCGCCTTCTCGGCCGGCAGCCATCCGCGCGGCGTGCCCAATCCGCTGGCGCTGCAATTGCTTGGCGCAAAGGGCCACGATATCGCCCGATTGCGGTCCAAAAGCTGGCAGGAATTCGCCGTGCCCGGTGCCCCTGTCATGCACGCCGTGATCACCGTTTGCGACAATGCCAGGGGCGAAAGTTGCCCGGTCTGGCCACGCCGCGCCGACGGGGGCCAGCCGGTGCAGGCGCATTGGGGCATTCCCGATCCGGCGGGCGAAAGCGATGATGGCAAAATCGCCGGGTTCGAGATCGCTTATCGCCGCCTGTCGGAACGGGTGGCGGCGCTGCTCGCGCTGGACGAACAGGCGATGACCGATGCCGAATGGGCCGCTGCGCTGGCGGATATCGGCCAGGCGGGGGGGAGGGTGCAACGCATGGCTGATCCTGCACTCGCCCGCCGCCTTGCCGCCGAGGCACTGGGGAGCTTCTTCCTGTTTGCCGGCGTGCTGGGATCGGGCGTGATGGCGGAGAACCTGGCGGCGGGGAATGTGGCGCTGGCGCTGCTGGCAAACAGCCTTGCCACGGGCGCGATCCTTTTTGTCATCATCGCCATGTTCGGCCCCGTTTCGGGGGCGCATTTCAACCCGGCGGTGACGCTGGCCTTTGCCTTGCGGCGGGAAATCGGCTGGGGCGAGAGCGCCGCCTATGTCGCGATGCAGATCGGCGCGGGCGCACTGGGGGCCTTCGCGGTGCATCTGATGTTCGATCTGGAAATCCTGCAATTTTCCGCCAAGGCGCGCGCGGGGATCGGCCAGTGGAGCGGCGAATGCCTTGCAACCTTCGGGCTGGTGCTGGCGATATTGGGGCTGGTGCGCCACCGGCCCGAAGCGATCCCTGCCGGAGTCGCGCTGTATATCACAGCGGCATATTGGTTCACCAGCTCCACAAGTTTTGCCAATCCGGCGATAACGCTGGTGCGCAGCCTGTCCGATACCTTCGCCGGCATTGCCCCCGCAGATGTTCCCGCCTTCATCGCCGCGCAGCTTGCGGGCGCGATACTGGCCACGGTGTTGGCAGGCTGGCTGTTCCGGATGGACGCGGGTGCTGGCGTGCCCCTGCAAGAAGGCAGCGTTGGCAGCTCCTGATCCTGAATTCAGGCGGTCGTCGCCATCGATTCCGCCATCATCGCGCGCGCATCGCGGATCGGATCGCTGCCGTCCCATCCGGCCGCCGTTTCGCGCATGGCGTCAAACCATTTGTCGAACGGGCCGTGGTGGACGAACTGGAACAGCACCGGATTGCTCGCGCCCACCGGTTCGCAATAGATTTCCACCGCCTCCCCCGATCCGGGCAGGCGGAATTCCTGCACGATATCCAGCGGCCTGCCCGCCGCCGCGCTCTGCGCCAGCGTGCGGGTAAAATCGTCGGAGAACCAGGCGATGTGGTGCAGGCCCCCGGCAGGATTGCGGGCGAGAAATTCGGCATAGGCGGATTGCTGCTCCCCGCGCGGGGTGATGATTTCAAAGCAGCTGTCACCGCTGTAGAAAAAGGCGACATCCATTTCCAGCGGATGTTCGCTGCCGCGATAAATGCCCATGCCGCCGCTGCGCATGGTCCAGAACGGGCCGATCCCGCCCGCCGCAAACCGCGCGATCGCGGCGTCGAAATCGGGATAGACGTGGCACTGGTGGATGGGACTTCCGAACAATCTGCTCATCGCTGCGCCCCCAGATGCCGGGTGAAGAAAGCCGCCATCACGCCGAAGGCCTCGCGCGATTCGGGCAGCGTATGATCGTAGAAAAAGGCGTGGCCCAGCCCGTCCCACACATGGAGGTCCGCCTCCACCCCCGCGCGCACCAGTTCGCGATGGGTGTTGACCGCCGCGCTCAGTTCCATCGCCCGCGTCGCGGTGATTACCAGTGTGGGCGGAAATTGCGCCAGCAGCGCGGGATCGGCGGCGGGCGATACCAGCGGATTATTGGCGTCCGACCCGTCAAAATAGGAGATCAGGCCCAATGCTTCGTCCGATTCGGCCCCCAACCCCCGGAAGGGCCGCGAAAAATGCGTCGAATCGCCGCCGCGGAACCGGTCTGCCGAAGCGCAGAAGATGCCCACGGCGGCTGGCAGCGGCAGGCCTTCGCGCGCATACCAGGCGATCGATTGCGCCGCCAGCGCGCCGCCTGCCGAACAGCCGAAGATGGCGATGTTTTCCGGCGCGTAATCTTCCAGCAGCGCGCGATAGACCGCCGCCGAATCTTCGCTCGCTGCGGGGAAGCGGTGTTCGGGGGCCTGGCGATAGGAGATCGAGACCACCCGCACGCCAGTCAGCCCCGCCACCGGAATGCTCTCGGTCATGCCGGTGCCGTCCGCCGTCCCGGCTACAAAGCCGCCGCCGGGAAAATTGATCAGCACCTTGCCGGTATTGGCGGCGGCAGTCTCGCCCTGCGGGATCGCCCACACCACCGGCACCCCGGCGATTTCTCCCGCTTCTGTGGCAACGTTGTAGATCGCGCGCATTTCGGCGTGGCGCGGTGCCATGCTGCGCGCGGCGAGCGGACGGATGGCGGAAGGATCGGGCGCGTTGAGGATCATCGGCAGGATCGCCCCGCGATCCACCGCCTCACGCGGGAGCGATGCGGCGGCTTCCTCGCTCAGATAGACCGAGGGCGGCAGGCGGAAACTTTCGACCACCACCGTGCCGTCGGCCTCGATCTCGCCGCTTCCCGGCGTGCTCGGCATACTGGTCTGGACCTGCGCACCGGCGGGCAGGGCGTGGCCCGCTGCGGTTGCGGCCAGCGCGAAAAACAGGGCCTTCATCGATTCCTCCTCAGCTATTCGGGATCGCTCCAGACCGAAGTCAAAGCGCGTGGCGAGAGATATTTGGTCCGCGTCCAGCCGCCGTCGACCACGATCGACTGGCCGTTGATCATCTCGCCGCCGGGCGAACACAGGAAGGCGATCACGCTGGCGACATCTTCCGGCTCGGCGAGGCGCGGATAGGGCGTGGTTTCAACGTTGACGCGGCGGAAGGTCTCATCCTCGAACCGGTGGCGCACCATGTCGGTCATCGTCACGCCGGGGGCGACATTGTTGCTGCGGATGCCGCGCGGGCCGTATTCGGCCGCCATGTGCTCGGTGAGCGAGCGCAGGCCACCTTTTGCCGCCGAGTAAGGCCCGCCACGCTTGCCGCCGATCATGGCAAAAGTGCTGGTGACATTGACCACCCCCGATCCCGGCCCCATGTGCCCGATCGCTTCGCGGCACAGGCGGAAGGGTGCGCGCAGCATCACGTCGAGAAACAGGTCGAGCTTCTCGTCATCGGTCTCGTGCAGCGGGGTAGGGCTGCCCAGCCCTGCATTATTGACGAGGAAATCGAGCCTGCCGAAGCGATCGAGCGCGCATTGCACGATCCGCACAGGGGCATCGTCCGCCGTCACGTCCACCGCCAGCGTCGCCAGCCGGTCTTCGCCCAGCATCCCCGTCAACGCCGCCAGCTTGCCCGGATCGCGCCCTACACCGACCACGGCCATGCCTGCCTGATGCAGCATCTTCGCGGTCGCCAGCCCGATCCCGCTGCCCGCCCCGGTGATGATCGCGGTTTTCATCGTTTCGGGCATCGTCACAGATCGTATTCGAAAATCTTGCCGTCGAAATTGCCCAGCAGCGTATGCGTGGCGGCGGCGATCTTTTCTTTCGGCGCCCCCTTCAGATGCGCATCGATGATCCGCTGGTAATTGCTGATCAGCCCTTCGACATCCTTCGCCAGCCGCATGAATTCGAACCCCTCGGCGTGCAGGCCCTGCTGCTGGATCGGAATATTGCCGTAATCCTGGCGCGGAATCATCGGGAACTGGTCGCTGTCATAGGGCAGCATGGTCGGCTCGCGCGGGGGTTCCGGCTCCTGCCCCTTGGGAAAATTGGTCAGCGACCACAGTTCGAACAGGCAGCTTTCGGGCCCCAGCGGGCGGATGCGATAGGATGACGCGCCGCTGAAGAAGGGCAGCAGGAAATAATGCGGGAAGACGAATTCCACCGCCTGGATCGGGTGCGATTGCGCCGCCGCGTTGAGATCGGGCAGATCTTCCCCCGCCGCGCGCAATTGTTCGACGATCTGGTGCTGGACGATGCCGAACCACATCATCACCGCCTGCGCCGGATCTTCGGGCAGATCGACATCGAGCAATTGTTCGGCGATGGCGATTTCCTTGGCGTGGACCATACCCGCCATGCCTTCGTTGAGCAGCCGCAGATGCTTGAACTGCGCGGCGATGTTTTCCTTTACCGACAGGTTTGGATTGATCGGCAGGCCGATGCCGCCGGTATCCATGCCATACATCGAATTATAAAGCTGGGGCACCATGCGTTGCAGCTGCGGATGCGTGCGCATCACGTGATAGCCTTCCATGAAGGCTTCCATCGCGGTTTTCCAGTTGGCGGGCAGCACCGTGGCATACCACCATTCGGAGCGCAGATTGCCGATCCCGTGCACCTCGAGCGCCTCGATCTGCGGCCCGATCGCTTCGCGCAGCGGCAGCGCGTCATCGCTGAAATTGACAAAGGCGCAGCCGATCGCGGTTTCCACCCGGCACGGCCTCAGCGCCAGATCAGCCTTGTCCAGCTGATCTTCGGAAAACATGTGTGCGCCATAGACGAAGGTGTTTTCGCCATCGGCGTTCCAGCGCCAGCCGTGGAACGGGCAAATAAAGCCCTGCCCCTTGCAATTGCCGCTCTCGCCCGTCTTCGCCAGCGGCACGCCGCGATGGCGGCAGGCGTTGTGATAGGCCTTGATCCCGTCCTTCGCGCGCACAACGATGACCGATTTGCCGAGGTTGGAATATTCCACGAAATCGCCGACATTCTCCAGCAGTTCGAGCCGCGCGGCCATCTGCCACACATCGGGCCACAGCCGCTCGGCCTCCAGATCGAAGAACTGCTGATCGTAATAGCGCTTGGCCGGGATGCGTTCGGGATCGGTGACCGCGAAGGGAATGTTGCCCGGATTGCCCGGATCTGCCTCTGCCATTGCTCGCCTGCCTCTCGTGAATGCGGTATTTGCCCGCAGGCTAACCGCAATCGCCGCGTTGCAATAGCGGCGGCGGGAAAAAGCGCGCGGGCGATGGAAGTGTCAGGCGCGGGCCAATTCTTCGCGCAGCAGGTGCTTGAGCACCTTGCCCGCCTCGTTCTTCGGCAGGCTGGCGCGCAGATCGACCGCTTCGGGATATTTGAACCGGGCGACGCCGAAGCCGGCCAGATATTCGGCCAGCTCCGCCACATCCGGTGCGGCACCATCGCGCGGCACGATGACCGCGCAGGCGCGCTCTCCCGTGCGCGGATCGGGAATGCGGACAATCGCGATTTCGGCCACGGCTGGATGCGCCAGCAGCAGATCCTCGATTTCCTTGGGGGCAATGTTTTCGCCATTGCGGATGATCAGATCCTTGATCCGCCCGGTAACCACCAGATGCCCCGATGCGGTGAAGGCACCCAGATCGCCGGTCCGATAAAAGCCCTGCGCATCAAAAGCCGCCTCCTCGTCTTCGGGATGGAGATAACCCGCCAGCATCTGCGGGCCGCGCGCGCGGATTTCGCCGCCCTCGCCCAGCACCACGCTGGCGATGCCGGGCTTGCCGTCGGTATCGGCAGCCTCCTCCATCGCCCGCCTCGCCAGCGATCCGACCGTGGTGACGGGCACCTCGGTG
>JBGSLI010000306.1:0-6372 GCA_041740775.1 Alteraurantiacibacter sp.
CGTGGGAAGAATTCGCCGAAACCCATCCGGTTGGCGCCACGGTTACCGGCGAAGTCAAGAACGCCACCGAATTCGGCCTGTTCATCGGTCTGCCGGGCGATGTGGACGGCATGGTCCACATGTCCGATATCGCCTGGGGCATTTCGGGCGAGGACGCGCTGGCGCTGCACCGCAAGGGTGAGGAAGTGCAGGCAGTCGTGCTCGATGTCGATGTCGACAAGGAGCGCATCAGCCTGGGCATGAAGCAGCTCGAACGGGGCGCTCCGGCCGAAGGCGGACAGGCCGGCAGCCTGCGCCGCGGCGAAGTTGTCACCGTCACCGTGCTCGAAGTCCGCGATGGCGGGCTGGAAGTACAGGTGGGCGATGATGGCGCAACCGGCTTCATCAAGCGTTCGGACCTCGGCCGTGACCGTGACGAACAGCGCCCCGATCGCTTCCAGGCGGGGCAGAAGGTGGATGCGATGGTCACCGGCTTCGATCGTTCGAAGAAGCCCAACTTCTCCATCAAGGCGCACCAGATTGCCGAAGAAAAGGAAGCCGTGGCGCAGTTCGGATCGGCCGATTCGGGTGCATCGCTGGGCGATATCCTCGGCGCAGCGCTGAAGAAGGGCGAGTAAGACTGCTTTGGCGCTCGCCCCTCCGGGCGAGCGTCCTCGGTACTGTTCCCTTCGCCGGGGCTTCGCTCCGGCTCCGGGGCACCTGCGGGCTGCGCGTTCGCGCGCTGTCGGCACCGCATCGGTGCCGATTGTGAAGCGCGAGACTGCCAACGGGCCGCAGGTCCGCAAGGCCGAATGGCCGCCCGCAGCGAGTCCGGCATTGCTGGACAAAAGCGAGGATAGCCAAGGGGCAAATACCCCGCCGGTGCCTGAGTCAAAAAAGACCGGTGCCTGAGTCAAAAAAGAAAGGCCCGCTTGCCACCCCTTGCGAAAGGGGGTGCAGGCGGGCCTTTCCTGTATCGGCCAAGCGTGTAAACTGGCCCCGCCATGCCAACCCGCCACGCCAGTTGCCAATGCGGCAAAGTTACCGCCACCATCGCCGACAAGGCCGAGCCGGCGATAGTCGCCTGCCATTGCCTCGACTGCCAGCGCCGCAGCGGTTCGCCCTTCGGGGTGATCGCCTATTACCAGCGCGACAAGGTGGCGCTGACCGGTGCCACAACCGAATATGCGCGCCCCACCGATGAAGGCAATGCCTTCGCCCACGGCTTCTGCCCCGCCTGCGGCAGCACGGTGTGGGCCACCACCAGCAAATTGCCCGACCGGATCGGCATTGCGCTGGGAGCCTTTGCCGATCCATTGTTCGGCAAGCCCGATCGATCGGTTTACGAACGCAGCAAGCATTTCTGGATCGCGCTTCCGGCCAATGTGCCGCGTCATCCGATGGGGAGGAATACATGAGCACCGATATCGCGATCCACCAGTTCCCGTGCCTGACCGACAATTACGGCTTCCTGGTCCACGATCCGGCCAGCGGGCAGACCGCCTGCGTGGATACGCCCGATGCCGCCGAATGCCTGGCGCAGGCAGAAAAGCGCGGCTGGACGATCACCCAGATCTGGAACACCCACTGGCATCCCGATCATGCAGGCGGGAACGAAGCGATCAAGGCGGCGACCGGCTGCACGGTGATCGGCCCCAAGGCCGAAGGCGACCGGATCCCCGGTCTCGATCGCGGGGTGCGCGAAGGCAATCTGGTCAAGCTTGGCCAGCACACCGCGCAGGTGATAGACGTGGGCGGACACACCGCCGGGCACATCGCCTATAATCTGATCGATTATGAAGTCGCGTTCGTGGGCGACGCGCTGTTTGCGCTGGGCTGCGGGCGGATGTTCGAAGGCACGCCCGAACAGTTCTGGGCCAGCCTCGCCAAGATCAGGAAACTGCCCGAGGACACGCTGTTGTTCTGCGCGCATGAATATACCCAGGCCAACGCCGCCTTCGCGCTGCACGCCGATCCGGACAATCCGGTGCTGAAGGAATACGCCCAATGGGTGGAGGACAAGCGCAAGGAAGGCGCGCCCACCGTGCCCTTCAGCCTCGAACGCGAGCTGGAGACGAACCCTTTCCTGCGCGCCGACGATCCGGAGATGATGGCGCGCTGGGGCGGCAGCGCGCCGCACGAAACCTTTGCCGCGCTGCGGGCGGCAAAGGATGGCTTCAAGGGCTGAAAGGAAAGGTTTTTCCTCCTGCGCACAAGCCGCAATTGTCGCAGTGCTGATACACTTTCGCCAGTGGACTTCGGCAACCTCTATCCCCAGAATGCTTGCTTCACCCTCCAGGAGATCCTTTATGCGTAAGACCTTGCTCGCCCTTACCGCCACCAGCGCCATTGCCGCCTTTGCCGCCACCGGGGCGCTGGCCGATGCGCACCAGCACGAGGGGCTGGACACCAGCGCCATTTCATCCGGTACCTATTCCACCGATCCGGCGCACTCGCTGGTTGGCTGGCGGCTCAATCACCTGGGCTTCAACGATTATTTCGGCATCTTCGGCGATGCCGCAGGCACGCTGGTGCTCGATACCGAAAACCTCGCCAACAGCACCGTCGATGTCACCGTGCCGCTCGCTTCGGTAACGGTGGCGGCCGAGGGCCTGCGCGATCACCTGCTGCGCCCCGGCGCGGATGGCGCGGCGCCCGATTTCTTCGGCCCTGCACCCGAACCCGCGCATTTCGTTTCCACCATGGTCCACCAGACCGGCGATCACAGCGCGCATATCATGGGCAATCTGACCTTCAACGGCCAGACGCACCCTGTCACCATAGAGGCCGAGCTGGCCGGCATGGGCACCAATATGATGAGCCGCAAGGAAACCGTCGGCTTCCACGGCACGACCACCATCATCCGTTCGCAATGGGGCCTGAACTGGGGCACGCAATACGGGTTGGGCGATGAGGTTGAACTCGACATTACCGTCGCTTTCGAAAAGCAGTAATCCCGGTGCGGCGCGGGGGAGCTTTTCACCCGCGCCGCATTCGCACTTTACCTGTTAACCATTCGGCCCTAACATTCGCCTTGATGCACACGCCAACCGGCCTTGCCCTGCTGCTGCGACTTACACGCCCTTAGGCGTGCCCCCTCCCCTGCCTGCCGCAGGGAACCCGCCTAAGGGTTATCTCACATCGCTGATAATACGCTTTGCGCCGAACTTGCGCGCAGGAGCAAAGTCGAACAAGGCCGATCCGCCATGCCCATGCTCAGCAATCCAGAGGCGAAATACCGCCCCTTCCCGCAGGTTCCCTTGCCCGACCGGCAATGGCCTGCCCGCACCATCACCGCCCCGCCGCGCTGGCTTTCGACCGATCTGCGCGACGGCAACCAGTCGATCATCGATCCGATGGACCGGGCCAAGAAGACCCGCTTCTTCGATCTGCTGGTGGAAGTGGGGATGAAGGAAATCGAGGTCGGCTTTCCCGCCGCCGGCCAGACCGAATTCGATTTCATCAGCTGGCTGGTGCAATCGGGCAAGGTGCCTGAAGATGTGGTGGTGCAGGTGCTCACCCAATCGCGCGCGGATCTGATCCGGCGTAGCTTTGAAAGCCTCGAAGGCGCGCATTCGGCGATCGTCCACCTTTACAATGCCGTCAGCCCGGCGTGGCGCGAGATCGTGTTCCGCATGAGCCGCGAGGAAGTGCGCAATATCGCCGTCACCGGCGCGCAATTGCTGGTGGACGAAGCGGCGAAACGCCCCGGCACAAGCTGGCATTTCGAATACAGTCCGGAAACCTTCTCCACCGCCGAACTCGATTTCAGCCTGGAGGTGTGCGAGGCGGTGATGCAGGTGGTGGGGCCGACGAAAGACTGGCCGATCATCCTCAACCTGCCCGCCACGGTGGAAGCGGCCACGCCCAATATCTACGCCGACCAGATCGAATATTTCTGCCGCAACCTGCCCAATCGGGAAGCGGCGGTGATATCGCTGCACACCCATAATGATCGCGGCACCGGGGTGGCGGCGGCGGAACTGGGGCTGATGGCAGGCGCTGACCGGGTAGAAGGCTGCCTGTTCGGCAATGGCGAACGCACCGGCAATTGCTGCCTCGTGACCGTGGCGCTCAACATGTACACGCAGGGGATCGATCCCGGCCTCGATTTTTCGGATATCGACCGGGTGATCGAAACGGTGGAATATTGCAACGCCCTGCCCGTCCACCAGCGCCATCCCTATGGCGGAGAACTGGTGTTCACGGCCTTTTCCGGCAGCCATCAGGATGCGATCAAGAAAGGGTTCGAGGCGCAGGAACAACGCAATGATGAGCTGTGGCGGGTGCCCTATCTGCCGATCGATCCGGCCGATCTGGGCCGCGATTACGAAGCGGTGATCCGCGTCAATTCGCAAAGCGGCAAGGGCGGCTTTGCCTGGGTATTGCAGCAGGATCAGGGGCTGAAACTGCCCAAGCGCCTGCAGGCCGATTTTTCCCGCCACGTTCAATATATGGCCGATGATCTGGGGCGTGAACTGAATGCCGCCGATATCTGGGAATGCTTCCGCCAGACCTATTACCTGAAGGTGGAAAAGCGCCGCTTCCGGCTGGTGGATTACGAGGAAAGCCGCGCGTCCGACGGCACCCGCCTCTTTACCGGTACGGTGGAGGTGGATGGCGAGGCGCAGCGCGTTTCGGGCCGGGGCAAGGGGCTGATCTCCTCGGTGCTCGCCACTCTTCGCGAGACCTTCGGACTGGATTTCGAAGTTACCGATTATTCCGAACACGCGCTCAGCACCGGGGTCGATTCGCGCGCGGCGGCCTATATCGAATTTGTCTGCCCCGATGGCAGCACCGGCTGGGGCGTGGGGCTGGATGAGGATGTGGCAACAGCAGGCGTTCGCGCGCTGCTGAGCGCGGCCAATTCCGCATCAGACGGGCCGGGAACAAAGCGGTTCTGACCGGATAGGGATTTTTGCGGAGGGGGCTGCTGTCCGGGCGATAGTGCCGCATGGCCTATGCACAGGCCATGATGACCGCCTCCCCTATCACGATCATCACCGCGCTCGGCATGGCGCTGGCCACCTGCCTTGTCGTCTCGCTGGCGCTGGGCACGGCTTGGCTGCGGCTGAAGCGCGCGCTGGAGTCCGCGCAGGCCGAGGCGCAGCAACTGCGGCTGCACGGGGCCGAATTGCGGCTGGCGAAGGAGCAGGCCGAACGGCTGGCGGCATCGAAAACCGCCTTCCTCGCCACCATGAGCCACGAAATCCGCACACCGATGAACGGCGTGATCGGTTTTACCGAACTGCTCCTGCAAAGCGATCTGGACCAGCGCAGGCGCGCGCAGGTGCAGCTGATCGCCGATTCGGGCCGCGCGATGATGCAATTGGTGAACGACATTCTCGATCATTCGAAGATCGAATCGGGCGAATTGCGGCTGGTTCCCGAACCGGTCGATCTGCGCGCCAAGCTGGATCACTGCATCAAGCTGCTCGAACCGATCGCCCGTTCCAAGCAACTCGCCATTGGCCTGTGGGTGGATGATGGCGTGCCGCAACAGGTGCAACTGGATCGTCTGCGCATCCAGCAGGTGCTGATCAATCTGATCGGCAATGCCATCCGTTTCACCGACAGCGGCGGCATTGATGTCGAAGCGCGGCTGGAAAATTCCACCGAAGGGCAATCGCTGCTGCTGTCGGTGATCGACACCGGAATCGGCATCGAACATTCACGGCTGGGAGCGATCTTTGCACCCTACCGGCAAGAGAACTGCGATACCGCCGCGCGCTTCGGCGGCTGCGGCCTGGGGTTGGCGATCAGCAGCGAGCTGGTGGCGATGATGGGCGGGCAGATCAGCGTCCATTCGCGGCGCGGCATCGGCTCACAGTTCACCGTCCGCCTGCCGCTTTATCGCGTTGCCCCGCAGGCGAGCAACAATTCCGCTGCGCCGCGCGATCCGCCGGTGGCGGCGCTTTCGGCCTTGCAGGGTGCGCATGTGTTGATCGTGGAAGACGATGACATCAACCGCGCGCTGATCCTGGCGATGGCCGCCTCGCTCCACCTCGATGTGCATGTGGCGAGCAACGGCGCCGATGCGGTGCGCGCGGTGGTGGAGAACGATGCGGCGGGAATCCCCTTTGCCGTCGTGCTGATGGATATGCAGATGCCCGGCATGGACGGACTGGAGGCAACGCGCCGCCTGCGCGCGCTGGGCTTTGCGCCCGAAGTGCTGCCGGTTATCGCGCTGACTGCCAATTGCCATCCTGAAGATATCGCCGCCTGCGCTGCGGCGGGAATGCAATCGCATCTGGGCAAGCCGGTGACCAGCGTGGCGCTGGCGCGCGAACTTGCACGCTGGCTGGCTCCGGCTTTGCCCGCAAGAACCACTGCGGAAACCGGCAAGGCCGAGGCGCTCGAAGACCGCTATCGCCAGCGCAAGCAGCGCGTGGT
>JBGSLI010000307.1:0-10977 GCA_041740775.1 Alteraurantiacibacter sp.
CTGCCGCCAAGTGCCGCGACCGACAGGCCGCTGTCGTCCGCCAGCGCGGGCAGGCCGGAAGCCTGCGTCGCCGCCCGCGCCTTTAGCAGTGCGTTTTCAACGAAGGTTTTGCCGGTTTCCGCCGGTTCGGGCAGACCCAGCGATCCTGCGGACAGGCAATCCAATCCGTAAGGCGCGAGCAGCGCTCCGATTTCCTTCAGCTTGCCCGCATTGTGCGTGGCGATGACGAGCTTTCCGGAACCGAGCCTGCGCGTCACCTTACCGCCGCCTCCTGCGCGCGGAAAATCTCGCCGCATCCCATCTGCGCCAGCCGCAGCAGCCGCAGCAGGCCTTCCTCGTCATAGGTCGCGCCTTCGGCGGTGGCCTGCACTTCGGCGATTTGCCCGCCTTCGATCAGCACGAAATTGGCATCGGCATCGGCGCCCGAATCCTCGATATAATCGAGATCGAGCACCGGCGTGCCCTGATGGATGCCGCAGGAGATGGCAGCAATCTTGGCGGTTATCGGATCGGCTTTGATCGCGCCTTCGGCCAAAAGCTTGTTCACCGCGATCCGCAGTGCCACCCACGCGCCCGAAATCGCGGCGGTGCGGGTGCCGCCATCGGCCTGGATGACGTCGCAATCGAGCGTGATCTGGCGTTCGCCCAGCTTTTCCATATCGACTACGGCGCGCAAACTGCGCCCGATCAGTCGCTGGATTTCCTGCGTCCGCCCGCTTTGCTTGCCCTTCGCCGCCTCGCGGCTGCCGCGCGTGTGCGTGGCGCGGGGCAGCATCGAATATTCACCCGTCACCCAGCCGGTGCCCTTGCCGCGCATCCACGGCGGCACCGATCGTTCGACGCTGGCGGTGCAAAGCACCCGCGTATCGCCAAAACTGATGAGGCAGGACCCTTCGGCGTGCTTGCTGAAGCCGGTTTCGATACTGATGGCGCGCATTTCGTCGGGCGCACGGCCGGAAGGTCGCATGGGAATCTCCAATGGTTTGCGCTCACGCCCCTAGCGAGTAGATAAGGCGCTGTCATGGCTTCCCCACCGATAACCGAACTGACCGCCCGCGCGCGCGACATCTTTCGCCTGGTGGTGGAAGATTATCTCGCCAGCGGGCTGCCGGTCGGGTCGAAGGCGCTGGCGCAGCAGGGTGGGCTGAACCTTTCGCCCGCCTCGATCCGCTCTGTGCTGAGCGAGCTTGAACATCTCGGCCTGCTCGCCGCGCCGCATACCAGCGCTGGGCGGATGCCGACCGACAGCGGGCTGCGATTGTTCGTGGACGGGATCATGCAGGTGGCCCAGCCAACCGCGGAAGAACGCGCAGCGATCGAAGCGCAATTGTCCGCCCCCGGCCCGATCGAGGCGGCGCTGGAAAAGACCAGTGCCATCCTATCCGATATTTCGGGCGCGGCGGGCATGGTGATGGTGCCCCGGCGCGAACCCCGACTGGCGCAATTGCGGCTGGTCCCGCTCGACGATACCCGCGCGCTGGCGGTGCTGGTGGGGGAGGATGGCCATGTCGAAAACCGCGTGCTCGATCTGGGCGCCGGAATTTCCGCCAGCGCGCTGAACGAGGCGGGCAATTACATCACCGCGCATCTGGCCGGGCGGACGCTGGCCGAAGCTTCGCAGGCGATGCGGGCGGAAATCGCTTCGGGCAAAAGCGCACTCGATTCGATCTCGGCGGGCCTGGTGGAAGCGGGCATCGCGGTGTGGAGCCATGACGCCGGGCAGCGCCCGGTGCTGATCGTGCGCGGGCAGGCCAATCTGCTCGATGACAATGCGCTTGGTGATATCGAGCGCGTGCGGTCGCTGCTCGACGATCTGGAAAACAAGCAATCGGTGGCCGAATTGCTCGAAAGCGCGCGCGAGGCCGAATCGGCGCGCATTTTCATCGGTGCGGAAAACCGGCTGTTCGCGCTTTCTGGCTCTTCCGTCATCGCCGCGCCCTATCGTGACCGCGAGGGCAAGGTGGTGGGCGTGCTGGGGGTGATCGGCCCGACGCGGTTGAATTACGCGCGCGTCGTTCCCATGGTGGATTTCACCGCCCGATCCCTGGGCAAACGAATCGGTTAGACAGGCAGAAATGACGGATAATGGTAAGGACCGCGACGAAGCGGTTGAAAAGGAATTGGCAGGCGTGCCGGAGGAATTTCTCGCGGACGATGATGGCGGGGGCGAAGGCGGGGGCGAGAGCGTTGAGGACGCGCTCGAACTGCTGCGCGGCGATCTGGAGGCGGCAAAGCAGGAAGTGCTCTACGCCAAGGCCGAAACGCAGAATGTGCGCCGCCGGATGGAAAAAGACGTGGCCGATGCGCGCAATTATGCCGCCACCGGCTTTGCCCGCGATATGCTGAGTATCGCCGATAATCTGACGCGGGCGATTGATGCCGTGCCTGATGAATTGCGCGAGGACGCGAAGTTCAAGGGGCTGGTGGCGGGAATCGAGGCGACCCAGCGCGAAATGGACAAGGCCTTCGCGCAGCACGGCATCAGCCGGATCGCGGCGATGGGCCTGCCGCTTGATCCCAACCAGCATCAGGCGATGCTGGAAATTCCCACCGACAGCGCCGAACCGGGCACCGTGGTGCAGGAAATGCAGGCCGGCTACATGATCCGCGACCGGCTGCTGCGCCCCAGCATGGTGGGGGTGGCGAAAAAGCCGGAGTAGAGCCTCAGCCGGGGGAAAGGGCGGGCTGACGGCCCAGCATGGTTTCCAGCTCCTCCACCCCGCGCAGATCGGCGAAGATCAGCGCCATGCTGTCCAGCGTTCCGGCGTGGGCTTCATCGGAAAGCGCGGCGCAGGCATCGGCGGCGATGATCACCTTGTAGTTCATCTGCATGGCATCGCGCGCGGTGCTTTCGCAGCAGCAATTGGTGAGCGTGCCGCTGATTACCAGCGTATCGATCCCGCGCGCTTTCAGTTCGGCATCGAGCGTGCTGGTGCCCGGCGTGAAACCGCTGAAGCGGTGCTTGTCGATCGCGATATCCTGCGGCGCTACGTCCATTTCGGGCCATAAGTGCCAGTAATGGCTGCCAGGAATGAAGGCCTCGCGATGGGCAAGAATGCCATCGCCCATCCGTTCGGCGAAAACTGGCCATGCTGCCGGGCCACCGGGATCGGGTGTGGTGAAGCGCAGAAAGATATTCGTGCCCCCGGCGCGGCGCACCGCCCGGCTCAGGCGGTTGATCTGTTCCACCACCCCGCGCGCCTCGGCCACCTCCACCGGTGCGCCCGGTTCCACAAACCCGTTCTGCATATCGACGATCACATGCGCGGTGCGCGCAGGATCGATCGTTTCCCAGACATTGCGCACCCCGCCGCGCACCGCTGCGTGACGGTCCAGTATCGCTGTGTGATCGATAGCATGGGGCATCGGCCTTTCTCCTTTGCGCCGGACTATCCGCTGCAAGCATCACCGATGCAAGCGCTTCACCGCACCAGTTGCGCCGCGTTCTCGTCCCGGTGTTTCTTGAGGTATTTCATGAACGGCGTGCCGCCGGTGCCAACATCGGGATCGTTCCCGGCGATGCTGCCCGCCTGCTTGTTGATATAGCTCGCGGCATATTCCAGATGCCTTGTGCGGAAGCGGGCGGACTGGTTGAGGCAGGCGTTGAAGGCGTCCTTCAGGCTCTGCCGGCCCGATGCCGCGACAAAATCGCGCAAGGTTGATTGGCGCGCCAGATCCTCGATAAAGCGCCGGTGCTGCACCGGGCGATAGGCGTGCAGTTCGGTGAGGAAGTGCTTCAGCGGATCATCGCTGTGGCCCACCTGGAACAGCGCATCCATTGCCGGAACAATCGACGACTGGGAGCCGGTCTGCCCGCGCAGCGCCTGCGGCTTGCCTGCGTATTTTTCCACCCCTTCATACACCAGCCCGCCATCCGCCAATGCCGGGTTGTTCGCCCAGCCGTGGATATAGGGGCGCACGCGGTGGAAGTAGATATAGGGATCGCAGCGTTCTGGCATGCGCGCGAAATGGGTGTAGATGCGTTCCCACGCGGCATCCATTTCCACCAGCAGCCGTTCGGCTTCGGCCGCGTCTTCCTGCTGCGCCACGCGCACCAGAAGGGCGGCATTGTCGAGCAGAACGCCTGCCTCGGCCTCTATCGCCACATGCACCATCACGAACCAGTTTTCGTCCGCCCCGCCCAGAAAGTTCTGCACCATGCGGATATTGTCGAGCGCGATGGGGCCGGATTTGTCGATCTGCGCCCAATTGTCGAGCACATAGCCCGAATAGGGCAGCAACGGCGCCTGATCGAGCCGGTCGGCAAGGGCCACCATCGGCCGGGCGAGATTGGCGGGAAGATGCGCGGGCGGGGCCGGTTCGCCCCAGACATAGGCCTGCACCAGGAAGGAATAATGCACCATCGCGGTGCGCACCTCTTCCTCCGGCGCGTGGATGGCCCATTGCTCCAGTCCCGGATCGGGCAATTGGTCCAGCCAGTGGCGGATGCGGCCGGTGGTGAGCAGGCCGGAAAGCCTGCCCGCCGCCCCTTTCACGTCTGCAAATTGCGCGGGCAGGGTGATCTGGTCGATTTCGTAATGCGAAAGGAAGCCGCGCGCGCGCGACATGCCGTAATCGGATAGCTGCATGTGCTGAACCATCGCGCCGGACGCGGGTTGGGCCGCCCGGATTGTTCCGTAACAGGTATCAGTTGAAACTGCCTGTCGCAAGCGAAGCGATCTGCGCGGGTTCAGAAATCCTCATGCACCATGTCGATTTCGCGCACCCCGCGCTCGCGCCTTGCGGCATCGACCAGCCGCCGGATTTCCTCGCGCCGCGCTTGCGCATGGGCGATGTGGGGCATCGCCAGTTTCCCGTTGCGGGTGGTCTCGTCGCTGGATGTCACCGTCAGATTGCCGATCCCGGCGATCTGGTTGAGCAGGCTGAAATCCAGCCGCACATCCTTGATCCGGTAGAGTTCCACCTCGTCCACGCTTTTCATGATGATGCCGCGCCGCACGATCACCCGCTGGGTGGTGATTTCAAAGCTCTCGCTCATCACCTGCAGCCATTTCCACACCACGATCAGCGCCGCCGCCAGCGTCAGCAGCAGCGGCCATGCGCCGTAATCGCCCGCGCTGCCGACCATCACCCCGAACCCGGCGATGCCTAGCAGCAGCGTGCCCCATCCGGCCGCAGTCCCTATCAGCCAGCGGCCCAGCGCAGGCCTGAACGAATCGCGCACCTCATCCATTGTCAAATCCTCCCCGCGCCATGCTATCTATGCCGCTCCCGGAAAATTCACCAGCGCATCATAAGCCGCCTTGTCCGCCACCCCTGGCAGGCGCGTGCCATTGCGCAGCAGGAAGGCGTGTTCGACGATCCGCGCCTGCTGTTCGATGCCGTATTGTTCCAGCTTCCAGCCCGGCTTCAGCGCATAATCATAGCGCGCCCACGGCATCCGGTTGAGCACCAGATACCACTCGCCGCGCGTCTGGGTTTGCCACACATGCGTCATTTCATGGATGAACAGCGCCTGCCGGTGCAGCGGGGCGGTGGAAAAATCGTCGCAATAGACCTCTCCCAGCGGGTGGAAATGCAGATGCCCGCGCGGAGCCATCGTCACCCGCCGGGGCTGGAAGAAAGCCCATTTGCGGCGCCGGATCGTTACCCTGGCGTAATCAATCACATCGCCCAGCATGCTGCGCGCGAGCGTGATTTCGCCCCCGGTCAGCGGGCGCTGTCCGCCAATCGGGCAGGCGGGCACCGCGCCCTGGTTCATTCGGCTTTTTCGGCTTTTTCGGGAGGCATCTGGCCGGCCGGATAGGCGGTGACGGGAAAGCTGCACTTGTCGCCGCCGACAAAGGTCAGCGTGACTTCGGTTTCGCTGCCCGGCTCCATCCCGCCGCTTTCGCCTGCGCCCATCCCGAATGCCATCACATGCTTGCCGCCCGGTGCGAACAGCACCGTTTCGCCCGCGCCAACAGGCTGCTGGAACAATTCCTGCATATCGACCTCATTGCTCCAGGTGGCGGTTTCGTGCAGCATCGCGCTTTCGGCGCCCAGCACATCGGCGGTGCGGATCGTGACCTGGCCATCGGTCTGGTTGGCGATGGTGAAATAAACCGCCCCCGGATTGCCCGATACCGCAGGCAGCGCCATCCAGCCATCAGTCACCGCTATTCCCGGCGGACAATCGCCCGGCACCTCGGCCAAAGGCGCTTGCGCCTCGCCCCCGCTGCCGCAGGAAACCAGCAAAACCGCCATGCCGGTGGTGGCAAGACATTCGAAAACCCGACGAGACTTCATTGTGTTCCCCTCATGGACATTGGCCATTTTCTAGGCGCTGGCGTATCTTGTGCCAAGCAAAAGCGCACCTATATCCGGCCCCGTTACACAGCTTTTTGCAGAGCTGCCGACCGGTCTTGCCGAAATGGCGGGGGGCCGATGCGCAGCGTCCGGATATGAAAGAGAGTGGGGAATAATGAGCAAGATTATCGGTATTGACCTTGGCACCACCAACAGCTGCGTTTCCGTAATGGAAGGCGGCAAACCCAAGGTGATCGAAAATTCCGAAGGCGCGCGCACCACGCCGTCGATCGTCGCCTTTTCCAAGGATGGCGAGCGGCTGATCGGCCAGCCGGCCAAGCGCCAGGCGGTGACCAATGGCGACAATACCATTTTCGCGGTGAAGCGCCTGATCGGCCGCCGGTTCGATGACCCGGTGACCAAGAAGGATACCGAACTGGTCCCCTATCACATCGTCAAGGGCAAGAACGGCGATGCCTGGGTGCAGGCCGGCGGCGAGGATTATTCGCCCAGCCAGATTTCCGCCTTCATCCTGCAGAAGATGAAGGAAACCGCCGAAAGCTATCTGGGTGAAACCGTCACCCAGGCGGTGATCACCGTGCCCGCTTACTTCAACGACGCGCAGCGCCAGGCGACCAAGGACGCCGGCCAGATCGCCGGGCTTGAAGTGCTGCGCATCATCAACGAACCCACCGCTGCGGCGCTGGCCTATGGCATGGACAAGGACGACGGCAAGACGATCGCGGTCTATGATCTTGGCGGCGGCACCTTCGACGTGTCGATCCTCGAAATCGGCGATGGCGTGTTCGAGGTGAAAAGCACCAATGGCGACACCTTCCTGGGCGGCGAGGATTTTGACAGCGCGGTGGTCGAATATCTCGCGGACTCCTTCAAGAAGAAGGAAAACATGGATCTGCGCACCGACAAGCTGGCGCTCCAGCGGCTGAAGGAAGCGGCCGAAAAGGCCAAGATCGAACTTTCCAGCGCGCAGACCACCGAAATCAACCTGCCTTTCATCACCGCGCGCATGGAAGCGGGAGCCACCACGCCACTGCATCTGGTGGAAACGATCACCCGTTCGGACCTTGAAAAGATGGTCGGCAAGCTGATCGAACGCACCAAGGAACCGATGAAGAAGGCGCTGGCCGATGCCGGCCTTGCCGCCAAGGATATCGACGAAGTGGTGCTGGTGGGCGGCATGACCCGGATGCCCAAGGTGCGCGAAGCGGTGAAGGAATTCTTCGGCAAGGAACCGCACACCGGCGTCAATCCCGATGAAGTGGTGGCGATGGGCGCGGCAATCCAGGCGGGCGTATTGCAGGGCGATGTCAAGGACGTGCTGCTGCTCGATGTCACCCCGCTGTCGCTGGGCATCGAAACGCTGGGCGGCGTGTTCACCCGCATGATCGATCGCAACACCACCATTCCGACCAAGAAGGCGCAGGTCTATTCCACCGCCGAGGACAACCAGAACGCGGTGACTATCCGCGTGTTCCAGGGCGAGCGCGAGATGGCGGCGGACAACAAGCTGCTCGGCCAGTTCGATCTGGTCGGCATCCCGCCCGCACCGCGCGGCGTGCCGCAGGTGGAAGTGACCTTCGACATCGACGCCAACGGCATCGTCAACGTGTCCGCCAGGGACAAGGGCACCGGCAAGGAACAGCAGATCCGTATCCAGGCATCGGGCGGGCTTTCGGATTCCGATATCGAACAGATGGTGCAGGATGCCGAAAAGTTCGCTGATGAGGACAAGAAGCGTCGCGAGGCTGCCGAAGTGCGCAACAATCTCGACAGCATGGTTCACGCAACCGGCAAGCAGCTGGAAGAAAACGGCGACAAGATCGACGGCGGGCTGAAGTCCGAAATCGAAACCGCCATTGCCGAGGCGAAAACCGCGCTCGAAGGCGATGATGTCGAGGCGATGAAGGACAGGAGCCAGAAGCTGACCGATGTCGCCATGAAGATGGGCCAGCAGATCTACGAACAGAGCCAGGCTTCCGCCAGCGCCGGGGCAGCCGATGCCGCCGCCGCAGGCGATGCCTCCTCTCCCGCCGGGGACGAGGAAGTGGTCGAGGCCGAGTTCACCGAAGTGGACGACGAGAACAAGTCGTAACTCCGATCATGGAAAAGCACCCCGCCACCGACGCCCGCCGCGCCGGTGGCGGAATGCTTTGGGGAATGGCGAATGTCCGCTGAAGTCGATCTGTATGAAATTCTGGGCGTCGCTCGCGATGCCGATGGAAGTGTGCTGAAGGCCGCCTATCGCAAGCTGGCGATGCAATTCCATCCTGATCGCAATCCCGGCGACGCCGATGCCGAAGCCCGTTTCAAGGCGGTCAGCGCGGCCTATGACGTGCTGAAAGACCCGCAGAAGCGCGCCGCTTATGATCGCTTTGGCCACGCCGCTTTCCAGAACGGAGGCGGCGGCGGGACGCAGGATTTCGGCGATCTGGGCGATATTTTCGAAACGATCTTCGGCAGCGCCTTTGGCGGCGGGAGCGCAGGGCGAGCGCGAGCGCAGCGTGGCGCGGATCTGCGTTACGATATGCAGGTCAGCCTGGAAGAAGCTTTCCACGGCAAGCAGACCCAGATCGAAGTGGAGGTTTCCACCACCTGCAATCCCTGTTCGGGTTCGGGTGCGGAACCGGGCACCGCGCGCCGCCGCTGCGAATTGTGTCACGGCGCGGGCAAGGTGCGGGCCAAGCAGGGCTTTTTCGTGATCGAACGGCCATGCCCCAATTGCCATGGTGCGGGCGAGGTGCTGGAAAGCCCGTGCCGAAATTGTCGCGGGGAAGGGCGCGTGGATACGCTCCAGACGCTCGATGTCGAAGTGCCCGCAGGGGTGGACAACGGCACCCGCATCCGCCTTTCCGGGCGCGGCGAGGCCGGGCCGCGCGGGGCGCCTGCGGGCGATCTGTATATCTTCATCCACATCCGGCCACACAGCGTTTTCGAACGCGAAGGGACTGCGCTGTTCACCCGCGTGCCGATCAGCTTCACCACCGCCGCGCTGGGCGAAACGATCGAGATTCCCGGCATCGACGGGGAAACCCACGCCATCGAAATCCCCGCCGGCATCCAGACGGGCAAGCAATTGCGCAAGCGCGGTGCCGGGATGGCGGTGTTGCAGGGGCGCGGGCGCGGGGATCTGGTGGTGGAAGTGATGGTGGAAACTCCCACAAAGCTTTCGGCCCGCCAGAAGGAAATCCTGCGCGAATTCCGCGAGACCGAGACGGGCGACGAATGTCCCGAAAGCCGGGGCTTTTTTGATAAGATCAAGGAAGCCTTCGGCAGTTAACGCCGCGCCGCTTCTCCGCCCGGTCAAGGGTTTGGGGCGATTTCGCTTGACCTTTGTGTTGCACTGCACCACATGGCCCCCATCGAAGCGCGCGCCAGCGTGAAGCGGTGGAACATACAGATCCCACCCCGGCAGCCCTTCGGTTCTCCCTGAGACTACCCTTTTCACGCGGGTCGTTTTGACACCCGCGCCGCGCGAGCCAAAGCTCTGCGCGCCGCATATTTTGCGAGTTAAACATTTATAATGACTATTACTTTTTCCCAGCTCGGGCTGTCGCAGCCGGTGCTGCAGGCGCTCGACATGAAGGGCTACAACACCCCCACGCCGATCCAGGCACAGGCGATTCCCGCCGTTCTCGACGGGCGCGATCTGCTCGGCATCGCGCAGACGGGCACCGGCAAGACCGCCGCCTTCATGTTGCCCAGCATCGATAATCTGCGCAAGGCAGACAACCAGATCCCGTTCAAGTCCTGCCGGATGCTGGTGCTTGCCCCCACGCGCGAACTGGCCGGGCAGATTGCCGACAGTGCCCGCGATTACGGCGCGCTGGCGGGCCTCAAGGTCGCCTCCATCGTCGGCGGCACATCGGTCAACAAGGATCGCAACAAGCTGCACCGCGGTTGCGATATTCTGGTGGCCACACCCGGCCGCCTGCTCGATCTGATCGACCAGAAGGCGTTCAACCTTTCGGGCGTGGAAGTGCTGGTGCTGGACGAGGCGGACCAGATGCTCGATCTGGGCTTCATCCACGCGCTGCGCCGGATCAGCGAACTGGTGCCCGCCGATCGCCAGACGCTGTTCTTCAGCGCCACCATGCCCAAGGCGATCAAGGATCTGGTGGGCAAATATTGCCACAATCCGGTTACCGTATCGGTCACCCCCTCGGCCACCACGGCGGAACGTGTCGACCAGTATCTGTTCATGGTGCAGCAGGACGAAAAGCCTGCGCTGCTGGAAATGATCCTGCTCGAAAAGCACGTCACTCCGGGGAAGCTGGAGCGCGTGCTGATCTTCACCCGCACCAAGCACGGTGCGGACCGGTTGGTGAAGCGGCTGGCGCAGGCGAATATCACCGCCAACGCCATCCACGGCAACAAGAGCCAGCCGCAACGGGTGCGCGCTCTGGATGAATTCAAGCGGGCCAAGACCCCGATCCTGATCGCCACCGACGTGGCGGCGCGCGGGATCGATATTCCCGGCGTTTCGCACGTCATCAATTACGAACTGCCCAATGTGCCCGAACAATATGTCCACCGCATCGGCCGCACTGCGCGCGCCGGAGCGGACGGGATCGCGATCGCCTTCTGCGCCGAGGACGAGCGCAGCTATCTGAAGGATATCTGCAAGGTCACCGATGCCGAATTCGAACGGCTGGCGCTGCCGGAAAACTTCCGCGCGGTGGTGGAAGGCATCGGCCCGACCAAGCCTGC
>JBGSLI010000308.1:0-7507 GCA_041740775.1 Alteraurantiacibacter sp.
GCCCCCACCGTGCTGGCCACCGCCGCGCTCGATCCGCTGCGCGACGAGGGCCGCGCGCTGGCGGAAAAGCTGGTGGCGGCAGGCAGCACGGTGCACCTTCACGAGGCCGAAGGGACGATCCACGGCTTTGCCACTTTTCGCCGTGCGATTCCTTCGGCGCAAGGCGATCTGGTGGAGATTCTGCGGCTGGCGCGGGAAACCTTCGCCCATTAACTCCCTCCCCTTCAATGGGGGGGGCTTTTCTTCTCCATCAGCGCCACCACCGCCGCGCGATGCGCCGGATCGCGCACCGATTGCGCTTCCCATTCGATGCCCGGTTCGAACAACAGCGGGACAAGGCGCTGCAATTCCAGATTGGTCAGCGCCTTGGTCTTGCGCAGCGCGAATTGCGGCCTGGCCTGCAGGCTGGCACACAATGCGGCCACCGATTCATCCAGCCGGTCGGGCGGGAAGGCGCGGTTGATCAGGCCGATCTGCACCGCTTCCTCCGCGCCGATCAGTTCTCCGGTCAGCAGATATTCCTTCGCGCGCGTCAGCCCGATGCGCTGCGGCCAGGCCAGCACCCCGCCATCACCCGCCACCAGCCCGATATTGACGTGCGGATCGCCGATCTTCGCCCGATCACTGGCGTAGATGATATCGCACAGCAGCGCGATCGTTGCGCCCAGCCCCACCGCATGGCCGTTCAACCGGCACACCACCGGCTTTTCGATCCCGATCAGCGTTTCGACGATCTGCCGCGCCATCGCGATTTCATGATCGAAGCGCGCGGGATCATCGGCATTGGCAAGGATATGCGCAAAATCGCCCCCGGCGGAAAAGGCGCGGCCATTGCCCGTCAGCACGATCACGTCCGACCCATCGTCATCGCGGGCGAAGGCCAGCGCAGCGGGCAATTCGTCGTGCATCGCCTTGTCGAAAGCGTTGAGCGCATCGGGGCGATTGAGTGCGATCGTCAGCAACCGCGCATCGCGGGCGAGAGCTATTGTGGTGAGGGAGGGAAGGGTCATGCGGCGGGTTTTATCACGCCAGAGCGATATGCACAGCGCGCCCCGGCGATAATCCTTGTGGTGCGGGTAGGCTATCGGCTTAACTCGCTGGCAGGAGCCTGTCCGGGGAGTGCGAAGTGGCGGAATTCGATGAGATCTGCGACTGGGTGGTGATCGGCAGCGGGGCCGGATCGTGCATTTCCGCGCTGGTAATGCGGCAGGCAGGCAAATCGGTGCTGATAGTGGAAAAGTCGGAATATGCCGGCGGCACCACCGCCAAATCGGGCGGGGTGATCTGGGCGCCTGCCAACCGCTTCATGCGCGCCGACGGCGACGATGACAGCGCCGGGGCGGCAATGGCCTATCTCGATGCCTTGCAGGAACTCGATGGCGGTGATGCGCCCGGCACCTCGCCCGAAAAACGTCGCGCTTTCGTGGAAGCGATCCCCTCAGCGATCGATTTTCTGGTTGAACAGGGGGTGAAACTGCGGCGCGGCCCGGCATTCTGGCCCGATTATTACGACGAGCTTCCCGGCGGCTGCACCACCACGCGCACCGTGGTGGCCGAACCCTTCAACCTCAACGAACTCGGCCCGCTGGCGGGCAAGCTACGCCCCGGTTTCGCGCCGTTCAACGCCCTGCTGGGAGAAGGCATTGCCGCCGGTTTCGCGCGCACCAACCCGCAGGCAAAAAGGATCGTCGCACAGATCGCGCTGCGCACCATTCGTGACAAATTGCTGGGGCGCAAATTCACCACCGCCGGGGCCGCCCTGCAGGGCCGCCTGTTCAAGGCGGCGCTGGGCGCGGGGGCGGAACTGCGGCTGCAATGCCCGGTGCAAGAAGTGCTGCTGGAAGATGGCCGGGCCGTGGGCGTTGGCGTGACAATGGATGGCGAAACCCGGCGCATCGGCGCGCGGCTGGGGGTGCTGGTGAACGCGGGCGGCTTTGCCAAAAATCAGGCGATGCGCGATCGCTTTGCCCCCGGCACAAACGCCCGATGGTCGCAGGCAGCCGATACCGACACTGGCGAGATGATCGCAGAGCTGGAACGGATCGGCGGCGCGCTGGCGCAGATGGATCAGTTCGTCGGCTATCAGTCCACCCTCTCCCCCGGCTGGGAAAAGGCCTATGTCGCCCCCGGCGCGCAGGCGCTGACGGGCAAGCCGCACGCGATCCTCGTCGATCAGAGCGGCGCGCGCTACATGAACGAGGGCGGTTCCTACGAGCTATATTGCGAGACCATGCGCAAGCGGAACGAAAGCGTGCCCGCAGTGCCGAGCTGGGCGATTTTCGACCGGCAATATGTGGCCAGATACAAGGTTGCCGACAGATATATCGACAAGGCGATTCCCGCAGGCTGGGCGGAAAGCGGATATCTCCATACGGCAGATTCGGCGGAAGGGCTGGCGGAAAGCATCGGGGCCGATCCCGCCACGCTGACCAACACGATTGCCCGCTGGAACGGCTTTGTTCGTGCCGGAAAGGACGAGGACTTCCATCGGGGTGCGCGCCGTTACGACAATTGCGCCTTCGTTGGCGATCCCTATTCGAAAGCCAGTTCGCTGGGCACGATCGAGCAGGGGCCGTTCCATGCCGTGCCGGTGGTGCCCGGCGATGTCAGCACATTTGGCGGGGTGGTGACAGACAGCCGGGGCCGCGTGGTCGATGGCGCGGGCGAACCGATTTCCGGCCTTTATGCCACCGGCACCACCGCTGCTTCTGTCATGGGCAATGTCTATGCCGGTGCGGGATCGAGCATCGGCCCCGCCATCGCCTTCGGCTATCTTGCCGCGCGGAATGCCGCCGGGCTGGACAATTAATGACCGCGCCCGATTTCGCCACCTGGCAGGCCATTTGCGATACAAAGGCGCGTTATTGCCGCTGCCTCGATAGCAAGGACTGGGCGGGCTATGCCGACGTGTTCACGCCGTATGCGGTGCTCGACACGCGCGGGGCGGGCGGGGCGCTTATAGCAGGGCGCGCGGCGCTGGTGGAAATGGTGCGCGGCTCGATCGGCGATGCGGTGACGGTGCATCAGGTGCATTCGCCCGAAATCCGCCTGACCGGGCCGGACAGCGCCGAAGCGGTGTTCGCGATGCAGGACCGGGTGATCTGGGGTGCGGAGAAGGCGCAGGCAGTCGGACGCAGGAGCTTGACGGGATACGGGCATTATCACGAGGAATACCGCCTTGGCGAGGATGGCCACTGGCGCATCGCCAGGAGTGCGCTGACACGGCTGCACGTGGATTTCGAACAAGTCTGACCCCCCCCCCCGTCAAGGGAGGAGGAGCAGAGACCAATCCACCGCCCGTGCGATAAAGCCGCGCCTTGCCCCTTGCGTGATTGACCTTCGCCCGCCCCTCCCCGATGCAACCAGCAATCCCAATTACTGCCCCAATCACGGCCGAGGACCCTTGCATGACCGATCTCAGCAATGCACCCGCCCCCGATGGCGCTGCGCTGGTGGATATCTACCGCCGCATGCTGCGCATCGAGCGCAACGAGGACCTGGTCCTGTCCACCATGCGCAAGGGGCGGTTGCAGATGCCCTATTACTCCGCGCGCGGGCAGGAGGTGATCCCGGCCACCGTCTCGCATTTCCTGCGCGACGAGGACCAGATCTGCACCATCTATCGCGGCATTCAGGATATGGTCGCCAAGGGGATGCCGCTGCGCCCGCTGTGGGCGGAACTTGCCGGGCGGGTGGACGGCACCTGCAAGGGCAAGGGCGGCGGCATGCACATGACCGACGTGGCGCGCGGGGTGATGGTCACCACCGGCATCGTCGGCTCCTCCATGCCGATTGCCAACGGCCTTGCCTGGGCGGCCAAGCTCGATGGATCGGACCGCGTGGTGGTGGCCTATTTCGGTGATGGCGCATCCAATATCGGCGCGTTCCACGAATCGCTCAATCTGGCCAGCCTGTGGAAGCTGCCGGTAATCTTCGTCTGCGCCAACAACCGCTTTGCCGAACATACCCGCTATGAAGACGGCACTTCGGTGGACCAGATTTCCAGGCGCGCCATCGGCTACGGAATGCCCGGTTACACCGTGGACGGCAATTCGCCCGATGACATGTATGCCGCCGTCAGCGCGGCGGTCGAACGCGCCCGCGCGGGCGAGGGGCCGACGCTGCTCGAATGCATGACCTTCCGTTTCCGCGGCCATGTGATCGGCGACAACGACAAATATATGACCAAGGAAGAAAAGGACGCCGCCATCGCTGCCGATCCGCTGCCCGCGCTGCGCGCGCGGCTGGTGGCAGAAGGCCACGCGACCGAGGAAGCGCTGGCCGAAATGCAGGCGGCGATCGAGGCGGAAGCCGCCGATGCGCTGGAATTCGGCATGGCGAGCGAGGTGCCATCGCTGGATGAACTGCGCCGCGATGTTTTCGCCGAGAAGATGCCGGCATGACCGAGATGGTAAAAATGCACGCCGCGCAGGCGATCAACGCCGCGCTGCACGAAGCGATGGCCGCCGATCCCAGGGTGATCGTGCTGGGCGAGGATGTGGCCGACAAGGAAGGCGGCGGGATCGTGGGGATCACTGCCGGGCTTTCCACCGCCTTCGGCACCGACCGGGTGAAAAGCACGCCGATTGCCGAACAGGCGATCATGGGCGCGGCGATCGGCGCGTCGATGGCGGGCTACAAGGTGGTGGCCGAAATCATGATGATGAACTTCACCACCGTGGCGATGGACATGATCGTGAACCACGCGGCGAAATTGCGCTTCATGTCGGGCGGGCAGACCAGCGTTCCCATCGTCATCCGAACGCTGACCGGCGCGGGCTGGCAGACAGCGGGGCAGCATTCGGACTTCCTCGAAGGCTGGTTCGCGCATGTCGCGGGGATCAAGGTGGTGTGCCCGGCGTTCCCGGCCGATTACAAGGGCCTGATGCTGGCCGCGATCGCCGATCCCGATCCGGTGATGTTCGTCGAAGCGGGCGGAACCTTCTTCGTGCCGCATGAATTCCCCGCCGATCAGGGCGCGATTCCGCTGGGCAAGGCGCGGGTGATGCAGGAAGGGACCGATCTCACCATCGTCACCTGGTCTGCGCAATCGGTGCGCGCATTGGCGGCGGCTCCGGCGCTGGCAGAAGCAGGGATTTCTGCCGAACTGATCGATCTGCGGACGATCTCGCCGTGGGACAAGGAGACGGTGCTCGCCTCCGTCGCCAAGACCGGGCGGCTGTTGATCGCGCATGAGGCGGTGAGGAATTTCGGCCCCGGCGGAGAAATCGCCGCCACCGTGAGCGAGGAATTGTTCGGCCAGTTGAAGGCCCCGGTAAAGCGGCTGGGCGGGCCGGAATGCGCGGTGCCTTTTGCCAAGA
Organism: Alteraurantiacibacter sp.; assembly: GCA_041740775.1. Taxonomy (GTDB): domain Bacteria; phylum Pseudomonadota; class Alphaproteobacteria; order Sphingomonadales; family Sphingomonadaceae; genus Alteraurantiacibacter. The sequence goes on from JBGSLI010000308.1 coordinate 5,322, forward strand.
ACCTGGAAACCGCGTTTATCGTGCAGCCCGATGATATGGTGGCGGCGGCAAAGGCGATGATGGGGTGAATTTGGGCATCGTCATTGCGAGGAGCGTAGCGACGAAGCAATCCATCTCGCCCCCAGCGCTGCCCGCCCCGCCGCTTCTTCCCAGTAATCGGTCCCGCCGCAAAGCTGGCAATTGAGCAGAGCGCGCTTCAGGAACAAATGGCAGGGGTGTTCCTGCGTCAGCCCGATGCCGCCGTGAAGCTGGATCGCCTCTTCGGCAACGTCGCGGAACAGCGCATTGCAATGCGCCTTTGCCGCGCCCGTATCGAGCGGCGAGGCACTGTCGTTCGTACGGCTCCATAGGAGGGCTTCGGCAGCTTCCAGCCGCACCTTCAGATCCGCCACCCGGTGCTTCAACGCCTGAAACATCGCCAGCGGGCGGCCGAACTGGCGGCGGGTCTTGAGGTATTCCACCGTCATCTCGAATACCGCATTGGCCGCACCAAGGCTGTCCGCCGCGATCGCCAGCTGCGCCGATGGAGAGACCAGATCGTGCAGCGCCTGCGCATCATCGCCCAAAGCGACGATCAGCTTCGAATCGGGCCGGTAATCGTTCAATACAATATCGAACAGGCGGCGGCTTTCGTCCCACAACGGGCGTTCAGTCAGCCGCACCCCTGCCGCATCGAGCGGGATCAGATCATAGCGCCCGCGCGTGGCCACCAGCGCATGGCTGGCCATATCGGCTTCGAAGATACCCGGAACCTGCCCGTTCAGCGAGCCATCTGCCCCCATTTGCACCGCACCGGGTAGCAGGTTGAGCGGGACATATTCGCCGCCGCAGATGCGGGTGATCCAGTCGGCTTTGTCCGCGAGCAGGGGTGATGCGGCGATCACTTGCAGCGCCAGCAGCGCCGGGGCCAGTGGCACCGGGGGCAACACGCGACCAAGCTCGAAATGCATCGCCGCCTCCGCCGCGCGTCCCAGCCCAAGCCCGCCGTGATCCTCGCCCAGCGCAATCATCAGCCAGCCCATTTCCGCCGCCAGCTGCCATCCGGCATCGCGCGGCGGCATCAGCCGGTCGGCAGGAAAGGCCTTGCGCACCGCATCGCGCAATTCGCCAGTCTCGATCACGCCTGCCACTCCTTCGGCTCGCGCGGCATTCCCAGCATCCGCTCGGCGATGATGTTGCGCTGCACTTCCTCGCTACCCCCGGCGATTGTCCAGGCGTAGGAATTCATGAAATCGGCCATCCAGTTGCCGGTGTTGAGATCGCCGAAAGTGATCGCGTGGCGATATTGCGCATCGATCCCGCCGCAGCGCAGGCCAAGGTCCGTCCACGCCCGCAGGCTGCGCGAATAGGCGTTCTTGACCACCGAGGCATCGCCCACCGCCTCTTCCCCCGCCATCCGCTTTTCGAGGAGGCGGTCAGCCAGCGCGCAGGTGGCATCGACCTGCGTTGCCAGTCGCCCCAGATCGCGCAGCAACCCGGCATCATCCGCCAGCCCGGCATCGCGGATGGTATCGGCCAGCCGGTGCATGTTGCCGCGCATCCGGTAGGCCAGTTCCATCAGCGTCAGCCCGCGTTCGGAAGCCAGCGTCGCCTGCGCCACCGCCCAGCCCGCGCCTTCCTCGCCCACCCGCTCGCTGACGGGAATCTCCACCTTGTCGAGGAAAATCTCGGCAAATTCCTCATCCCCCTGGATCTGGTGGATCGGGCGCACGGTGACGCCAGGCGCCTGCATGTCCATCAGAAGATAGGTCAGCCCCGCCTGCTTGGGCCCATCGGATGACGTGCGCACCAGAAGCAGGCAGCGGTCGGCATATTGCGCCATGGTCGACCAGACCTTCTGCCCTTCCACAACGTAAACATCGTCCCGCCTTTCGGCCCGCGTGCGGATCGCGGCGAGATCGGACCCGGCACCGGGTTCGGAAAAGCCCTGGCACCAGATTTCCCCGCCAAGGATGCGCGGCAGATAATGCGCCTGCTGCTGCGGTGTGCCGCATTCGTGAAGCGTGGCAAAGGCGTGATAGGTGGAAACGAAAGACAGCAGCAGCCGCGGCGCATCGGCGCGGGCGAGTTCCTCGTAGATCACTTTCTGTTCGGCCAGGCTGCGCCCGCCGACGGGCCATTGCGCGGGCCAGTGCGGGATCGCATAGCCGCCTTCCACCAGCATGGCGAACCACGCGCGCTGCTGC
>JBGSLI010000309.1:0-1630 GCA_041740775.1 Alteraurantiacibacter sp.
CAGCAGCCGCCGATGATGTTCACCCGGCCGTGATCCGCCCATTCGCCCACCAGCCCCGCCGTGGTGTGCGGCTGTTCGTCATATTCGCCCAGTTCATTGGGCAGGCCGGCGTTGGGATAGGCGAGCAGCAGCGTATCGGCGATGGTGGAGAGGTGCTGAATGTGCGGGCGCAACTGCTCGGCACCGAAGCTGCAATTGAGCCCGATGGTGACGGGGTTGGCGTGGCGCACCGCGTTCCAGAACGCCTCCACCGTATGCCCGGACAGGTTGCGGCCCGAAAGATCGGTCAGCGTCATCGACAGCATCAGCGGCACGTCGCGCCCCAGTGCCTCTGCCAGCTGGCGCGTGGCCATGATGGCGGCCTTGGCGTTGAGCGTATCGAAGATGGTTTCGACCAGAATGAAATCGGCCCCGCCTTCCACCAGCGCCTCGGCCTGGTCGCGATAGACATCGGTAAGGTAACCGAAACTGATCTCGCGAAAGCCGGGGTCATCGACATCGGGGCTGAGCGAGAGCGTCTTGTTGGTCGGCCCGATGGCGCCTGCAACAAAGCGCGGGCGGCCGTCGGCGGCGGCAAATTCATCCGCCAGTCCGCGCGCGATTCGGGCAGAGGCGAGGTTGATATCGCGCACCAGCGTTTGCGCCGCATAATCGGCCTGGCTGATGCAATTGGCGGAAAAGGTGTTGGTGGAGACGATATCCGATCCCGCCGCCAGATAGGCGCGGGTGATTTCGGCGATGACATCGGGGCGGGTGAGCGCGAGGATATCATTATTGCCCTTCTGATCCGCGCCCAGCCCCAGATCGCCCGCAAAATCGGCCTCGGCCAGGCGGCGGTTCTGAATCTGCGTGCCGAAGGCGCCGTCAAAGATCAGCACCCGCTTTGCCGCCTCGGCCAGCAATTTTTCGCGCCCAGGTGAAGGTGTCATGCCGCCTGCTCCATCGCAAAGCCCTTGCCGCGCAGCCCCAGCAGATGGCAGGTCGAATAGGTGAGTTCGGCGCGGTTGAGCGTGTAGAAATGAAACTTGCGCACGTCATCGGCATACAGGCGGCGGCAGAATTCGGCGGTGACGGTGGCGGCCACATGTTCGCGCGCGCCGGGAAAAGCGTCCAGCCCTTCCATCAGTTCGATCAGCCAGTGCGGCACATCCGCGCCGCATTGCGCGGCCAGCTTTTTGGTGCGGGCGAGGTTGGTGACGGGCAGGATTCCGGGCACGATCGGCTGGCTGATCCCTGCCGCCGCCGCACGATCACGGAAACGGAAGAAGCAATCGGAGGAAAAGAAGAATTGCGTGATCGCCCGCTCCGCGCCTGCATCGAATTTGCGCTTGAGGTAATCCATCTCGGCCTGCGGGCTGGCGGCTTCGGGATGGCATTCCGGATAGGCCGAAACGCTGATTTCGAACGGGTGCAGCGCCTTCAGCCCCGCCACCAGCTCGGCGGCGCTGGCATAGCCATCGGGATGGGGTGCGAACGGTGCGCCCGGTTCCCCCGCATCACCGCGCAGCGCCACGATATGGCGCACGCCCATGTCCCACAGGCGTTCGGCGGTGGCGTTGGTCTCGGCCTTGCTGGCGCGCACGCAGGTGAGGTGCGCGGCCACCGGCACATCGCTTTCGGCCATCACCCG
>JBGSLI010000310.1:0-1681 GCA_041740775.1 Alteraurantiacibacter sp.
TGTGCCTTTCCCGGTCGGCCACGGCTATGCGATCAGCCCGGTGGCGCTTTATCCGCAAAGCCGGGGAAACGTGCGGCTGGCGAGCGGCGATCCGCGCGCCGCGCCGCTGATCGATCCGAACCTGCTCAAGGAAGATGGCGACATCCAGCCGTTGATCCGGGCGCTGAAGATTGCCCGCGCGGCCTTCGCCGCCGCCCCCTTTGCCCGTTATCGCGGTACCGAAGTGGCGCCGGGGCCGGGTGTGCAGGCGGACGAGGAACTGGACGCCTATATCCGCCAGACCGGCTATACCGTGCATCATCCGGTGGGCACCTGCCGGATGGGCGATCCGGCCGATTCCGCCAGCGTGGTCGATCCGCAATTGCGGGTGAAGGGCATCGATGGGTTGCGCGTGGCCGATGCCAGCGTGATGCCCCGTGTGATCGGCGGAAACACCAATGCGCCCTGCGTGATGATCGGCGAACGTTGCGCCGATTTCATCCTCGGCAAGGAACCGCAGCCAAGTGCGCAGCTGCCGCCGGAAAGCGCGGCACGATACAAGTGAGGGAGAGGCAATGGCCCGTGAACATGTGAAAAGCTGGCAGGTAGGTGATGTGACGATCAGCCGCATCGTCGAAATCTGGGATTTCCAGGACGATATCCACATGGCCATGCCCGATGCCACGCCGCAAGAGGTGCTGGCGCTGGACTGGCTGCACCCGCATTACGCCACGCCTGCGGGACAGATGCGGATGAATTTCCAGGGCTTCGTGCTGCAGTCGGGGCCCGACAGCGGCAATCGCACGACCGTGGTGGATACCTGCATCGGCGCCGGGCGGGAGCGCGAATATGCCGTGTTCACCGATCTGCCCGGGGGCTTTCTGGAGGATATCGCCAGCCTCGGCATCGCGCGCGAGGATGTCGATACGGTATTCTGTTCGCACCTGCATTTCGATCATGTCGGCTGGAACACCTACAAATGCCCTGAAACCGGCGCGTTCAGGCCCACCTTTCCCAATGCCCGCTATCTGTTCGGCAAAACCGAATATGCGGCATGGCAGGACACCTTGCGGCATGACGGGCACCATGACGACAAGCATCTGGTCGAAAGCGTCGATCCGATCGTGGCGGCGGGGCTGGCCGATTACATCGATACCGATCACGCCATCGCACCGGGCATCAGCGCCGCGCCAAGCCATGGCCACACGCCGGGCCATATCCATGTGGTGATCGAAAGCGCGGGCGAGCGCGCGGTGCTGACGGGTGATCTGATGCACCATCCGATGCAATGCGCGATGCCGCATCGCCACGCCACTTTCGATATGGACCGCGCCACAGGCAGCGCCACACGGCAGGCCTTTGTCGACAAATACAAGGACAGCGGCACTTTGGTGATCGGCATGCATTTCTGTGAACCCACCGCCGGGCATTTCGTTACCGGAAAGGATGGGCAGGTGTGGTTCCGTGGGCTGGGGGTGGCGGACAGGTGACTCGCACGCTTTCCACAATACTTCAAGCTAACTTGAGTTAACCATGAGCGCGCCTGCAAATCCGGCCCCGGTAACGCGGATCGATGCCATTCGTTACGCCCGGCACGATCGCTGCGCTGCGGACAATTTCGTCGCCCCGGTGGACGATCACGATCTGCCGATGCCGCTCGATTACTATGTCTGGGCGGTGCACCGCGAAGGCTTTGCGCCGC
>JBGSLI010000311.1:0-15553 GCA_041740775.1 Alteraurantiacibacter sp.
CTCACCTTCACCGCCGATGCGATGTATGTGAACAATAGCCAGAGCGAACAGCGGACCGATCAGACCAACTGGTTCAACCGTCCGTTCGATACGATTACCTTCGACACCAGCGATGCAGTGCCAACATCCATCTTCATTTCCGAAGGCGATGGATTCGGGACCAAGGATCTGGGTTTCGAACAGCAATTCCGCGCTACCGAAACCGAACTGCAATCCTATGGCCTGAATGCCGAATGGGAAATCGGCACCGGCTTCACCCTGCGGCTGGATGGCAACCATTCGGTATCCAATTCGCGCCCCGATGCGGCCAACGGCGCCAGTTCCACCCTATTCAGTATGGGCGCGCCCGTGGTTGACAACCACTCGGTCGATTTTTCCGGGCCAGTTCCGATCCAGCGCTTTACGTTGAACGACGGCGGGGCGGGAACCGACGGGATTCTGGGCACTGCCGATGACCGGGGCAACAACAATGGCGTGCTCGATATCGGCGATATCGGTACACAGGTTCAACGAACCAATTCGTCGCGCCAGCGCCACCGGGTCGATCAGTTCAGCGCCGATCTGACCTGGGAATTCGACGAGGGGAGCCGGTTTGATCTGGGCACCCGCTACATCGATACCAGCATGACCAGTGCGCGCACGCAAACGCAGCAGACGCTGGGCGACTGGGGCATCAACAATGTCGGAGACGTGGCCGCGCAGGCGGGCAATCTGGTCGAGGAATTCTGCCTTTCGTGCAAGTTCAGCAAGTTCGATGTCGGCGATGCGGAAACGGCGTTCCGCGCCAACGCGGTGGACCTGTTCCAGATTTTCGAGCCGTTCTATGCCAATCTTGGCAATCCCAACAATATTACCGGCAATGAATTTGATCAGGTCGGCGAAGAAATCTGGTCCGCCTATGCGCAGTTCAGCTGGGATGGCACGCTGGGCGATCGCCCGGCCAATATCGTGGCCGGGGTACGTTGGGAAAATACCAAGACCACGGCCTTTTCAAGGGTCGACCAGCCGTTGCGGATCGAATGGGATTCGGACAATGACTTCACCCGGGTGGTGAGCGGCAATATCGCTGAAATCACGCGCAATGGTGAATACAACAAGCTGCTGCCCGCAATCGACTTCCGCATCGAACCGGTTGACGATGTGGTGGCCCGCGTTTCCTATTCGAAAACGCTGGCGCGCCCCGATTTCGGCAATCTGTTCGCTTCGCAATCGGCCAATGGACCTGATCGGCCCACGCTTCTGGGCGGGGTGGCCAGCGGCACTCAGGGCAACCCCAATCTGCAGCCGCTGGTTTCGGAAAACTTCGACGTATCGCTCGAATGGTATTTTGCCCCCACCAGCTTTGTTTCGGGTGCCTTCTTCTTCAAGAGCGTGTCGAACTTCATCGGCGTCGGCCAGGTGGAACAGAACCTGTTCGGTCTGCGCGATCCCACCACCGGCGCACCGGGAACGCGGTCGGGCGATGCGCTGGACGAGATCAACGCATTGGGAGCGGTGCTGAGCGATGTCAGCCTGTTCACCATGACCGCGCTGATCGATGCCAATGGCGGTGACGTTGCGGCAGCTTCGACGCAGTTCCAGGCCAATCTGGGTGCCAACGGCCAGCTGGATCAGGCCTTTGTCGATACGGTTCTGGCAACCTATGACGTGATCGCCAACGCCGATGATCCACTGTTCGTGTTCGACGTATCTACCCCGATCAACAACCGAGAAGGCAATATTCACGGGTTCGAATTGCAGGGCCAGTATTTCCTTGGCGATACAGGCTTCGGCATTTCGGGTTCGTTCACCAAGGTTTACGGTGATGTCGACGTTGATGTTCTGTCCGATCCGGGAACCGATGTGTTTGCGCTGGTCGGCCTTTCGGACAGCTTCAACATTACGGGTATCTATGACGCGGGGCCGATTTCAGCACGGCTGGCCTATAACTGGCGCGACAAGTTCCTGTCAGGCGTCAACCGTGGCGGCAGCCGCAATCCGGTGTTCTTCAACTCGTTCGGAACGCTTGATGCCAGCGTGACTTATGAATTTAGCGAACGGCTCGCCTTTTCGCTGGAAGCAGTGAACATTCTCAGCGAGCCGATCCGTTCCTTCGGCCGCGATGACAATCAGCTGTTCTTCGCGCAGGAGCTGGAACCGCGCATCTTCCTGGGCGCGCGTTACAGGTTCTGACCCTCGGGCGGCGGCTAAGTGCGACAGGGAGGGATTCTTGCTGGCAGGAATCCCTCCCTTTTGCCTTTGTCCGGCAAGCCGGATAATCTGACTGCAATCATGACCAGCGTCCTATTGAACAATGTCGATCATCACGATCTTCGCGTGATCACCTCCGCCGATGCCGCGTTTGGCGATGCGGTGAATCAGGTGTTGCTGTTCCCGACCGAATTCGAAGTGGCCCAGCGCGATTTCCCGATAATCTTGCGCAAGGATACCGAAGGCCAGCTTCGGCCGGTGGCCTTGCTGGGCCTGGGGCAGGATGAAAACCTGTTTCTGGATGGAGCAGGCGGCTGGCGTTCTTCGCATGTGCCGCTGTTGTTGCAACGCGGGCCTTTCAGCATTGCAGCGCCAGAAGGCGGCGCTGGCGAGCCCCGCATTCTGGTTGATCCCGATCACCCGCGCGCCTCGCGCAGCCAGGGAACGCCCGTGTTCAAGCCGCATGGCGGCCATTCGGAATATCTGGAACGGGTTTCTGCGGTGTTGCGGGCGATCTGGCTGGGTAATCAATTGCTCGAACCCATGGTGACCGCCTTCGAAGAAGCCGGATTGCTGCGCCCGGTAAATCTGGAACTGCGCACGGGCGAGAGCGATGTCTATGCCATCGGCAATGCCATCACCATCGATCGCGAGCGTCTGGCAATGCTTCCCGGAACCGAACTCGAAAAGCTGAACCAGGCGGGATTTCTCCAGTCTGCCTTCCTGATTGCCGCCTCGCTCGGCAATATGCAGAAGCTCGCCGATATGCGTAGCCAGCGCTCCGCCGCAGCGGCACAGGGCTGATGGACTGGGGCACGCCCGTCCGGCGCATGGCGGGGATCGCGCCTGATGCGGTGCCGTTCGATGAATTGTTTGCCGCGCAGCAACCGGTGGTGCTGGAGGGGCTGGCGGCCGATTGGCCACTTGTGCAACACGGCCTTGCGGGTAGCGGTCAGGCGGTCGCCTACCTCAGGCAATATGGGTGCGAGGCGCTGGTGACGGTGTTTACGGCACCGGCGCAAGCGGGAGGAGGGTTCCATTACGGGCCCGGCGTTGCGGGCATGAATTTTTCCTCCGGGCGCGAAAAGCTGGGCCTCGTGCTCGATCGCATCCTTTCCTCCGGGGATGATGGTGAGGCCCCGGCGATCTATGTCGGATCGACCGATATCGACCGGTTTCTGCCTGGGTTGCGGGATGAGAACGATCTGGTTCTGGATCATCCTGATTTTGCCTGGCGGCCGCCGCTGGCCAGCATCTGGATCGGCAATCGCACCACTGCGGCAGCGCATTATGATTTTTCCAACAACCTGGCCTGTTGCGTGGCGGGACAGCGGCGGTTCACGCTTTTCCCGCCCGAACAGGTGGTCAATCTGTATCCCGGCCCGCTGGAACCCACGCCCGGAGGACAGGTGGTGACGATGGTGGATTTCCGCACGCCCGATCTGGCCGCCTTTCCACGATTTGCGCTGGCGATGGAAGCTGCGCAGGTAGCCGATCTTTCCCCTGGCGATGTGCTTTATTACCCGGCCATGTGGTGGCACCAAGTCGATGCGCTGGCCGATTTCAACATATTGGTCAATTACTGGTGGAATGCGGTGCCCGCGCATATCGATTCACCGCAGATAACGCTACTGCATGCGCTGCTTTCCATAAGAGACCGGCCCGATCACGAAAAGGCGGCGTGGCGCGCGCTGTTCGATTATTACGTTTTTGGCGAGGCGGGGGAGGCGGCGGCGCATCTGCCCGAAGCGGCGCGCGGCGCGCTGGGCCCGATGGACGAAATGACCGCGCGGCGGCTGCGTGCGCAAGTGCTCAACCGGCTGAACCGGTGAGGAGGCGAGAATGGCGCAGGGCAAAGCGGTGAAGCGGGTGGTGATCGCCGGCGGCGGCACGGCGGGATGGTGCGTGGCAGCATTGCTGGCCAAGGTGGTGGGACCGCTGGTGGATATCACCCTGGTCGAATCCGATGAGATCGGCACCGTTGGCGTTGGCGAGAGCACGATTCCCACCGTGCGCCGCTTTCATGAGATCCTGGGCATCGACGAACGCGAATTCGTGGCGGCCACAGGCGCCAGCTTCAAGCTGGGCATCGGCTTTGAAAACTGGCTGCGCGAGGGGCAAGGCTATTTCCATTCCTTTGGCACCATAGGCCGTTCCACCTGGCTGGCGGATTTCCAGCACGTATGGCTGGAAGCACAGGCGATGGGGGTGGCCGGTGACATTGCCGATTACAGCCTGGAAACGCAGGCGGCGCTGGCGATGAAATTCGGCTCTGACTCGGGCATGAATTATGCCTATCAGTTGGACGCTACCGCCTATGGCCGGTTCCTGCGCGAATTTGCCCTGCCGCTGGGTGTCTCGCGCATCGAAGGCAGGATTTTCCGCGTTCTGCGCGCTGGTGAAAGCGGCGATATTGCCGCGCTGGAACTGGAATCGGGTGCGTTGGTGGAAGGAGATCTTTTCATCGATTGCACCGGTTTTCGCAGCCTGCTGATCGAAGGCGCGCTGGATGTGGAATACGAAGACTGGAGCCACTGGCTGGCAACCGATCGGGCACTGGCGGTGCAGACGCAGGCCACCGGCCCCGCGCGCCCCTATACCCGTGCCATTGCCCACCGGGCAGGGTGGCAATGGCAGATCCCGCTGCAGCACCGCGTGGGCAACGGGCTGGTCTATTCCAGCAGCCACCTTTCGGATGATGAGGCGCTGGCTTTGCTCCGGAAGCGGCTTGATGGCGAACTGCTGACCGAGCCGAGGGTGATCCGCTATGTCTCGGGCAGCAGACGCGAGATGTGGAACCGAAACTGCATTGCCATCGGCCTTTCCAGCGGCTTTGTCGAACCGCTGGAATCAACTTCGATCCATCTTATCATGATCGCTGCAACGCGGCTGGCGCAATTGTTCCCCTTTGACGGCGTTACCGATGCGCAGCGCGAACGGTTCAACGATCTTTCACGTCGCGAACTGGAGGCGATCCGCGATTTCATCGTGCTCCATTATCACCTAAACGGGCGCAATGGAGAGGCATTCTGGGACAAATGCCGCACCATGGCCATTCCCGCCAGCCTGGCCGACCGCATCGCGCTGTTCCGCCAAAGTGCGGCTGCCTATCAGGCCAATGACGAATTGTTCCGGGTGGATTCCTGGGTGCAGGTGATGCTGGGCCAGGGGCTGGTTCCGCAGGGGCATCATGCCTTCGGACGGATGATCGGCAAGGAAAGATTGAACCATTCACTTGCCACTCTGGCAGCGGGGATTGCAGCTCAGGTTGAGAACATGCCGCAGCACCAGCAATTTCTCGATCGCTACACCGCCACCACCGCCGCAAACGCTTGACGCGAACGGTATTGATGATAGCGCTATCACCATGAGTGAAATCTGCTTCGTGAGGCGGCTGGCTGTTCTGCTGGCGGTATTCCTGTGGGGCACTGTGGGCATTTCACCGGCGCAGGCCGAAGACGGATATGATCTGTGGCTGCGCTATGCCCCGCTTGAAGGGGAAGCCCTGGATTATCTCACCCGTCGACCGATCCTGCTTTCAAGCGATCAACCCCGCGATCCCGCTGTGGCTGTGGCTCTGGAAGAATTGCGGAGAGGGATTGCAGGCATGAGCGGCATCGTGCCGCAGATGGAAGGAGAACCTGGCGCAGGTGCGGGTAGGCAAACCCATATCCGCCTTGTCTGCGATCATCCGCAAATAGCCACTGAAGGTGCCTTTTCGGTCAATGGCGGGGCCGAAGGCGTCACCATCCTTGCGGCCCAGCCGATCGGCTGCCTTTACGGGGCCTTTGCCCTGCTGCGCGAATTATCATCGGGTAGGCCGATGGTGGGAATCGACTTTTCTTCGGCCCCCGCCATGCCGCTCAGAATGCTCAACCATTGGGACAATCCCGATGGCGAGGTGGAGCGTGGCTATGCCGGGCGGTCGATCTTTGACTGGTGGCACCTGCCCGAACGGCTGGACCAGCGGATGATCGATTACGCTCGCGCCAATGCCAGCATCGGCATCAATGCGGTGGTAGTGAACAACGTCAATGCCCGCGCCTACATGCTGGAGCCACGCTATATCGAAAAGCTGGCCCGGCTGGCCGATGCCTGGCGACCCTATGGCATCCGCGTGTTTCTTTCCGCCCGGTTCAGTGCGCCCGTGGAAATACAGGAGGGCGACATCGGCGGGCTGGAAACGGCGGACCCGCTCGATCCCTCGGTGCGCCAATGGTGGGCGGCCAAGGCAGACGAGATCTATTCCGCAATCCCCGATTTCGGTGGCTTTCTGGTAAAGGCCAATTCCGAAGGCCAGCCCGGCCCGCAGGATTATGGCCGCACCCATGCCGATGGCGCCAATATGCTGGCAGAGGCGCTGGGCAATCGCGGCACGGTGATCTGGCGCGCCTTTGTCTATTCGGCAGACGACAACACCGACCGCGCGATGCAGGCCTATGATGAATTCGTGCCGCTGGATGGCCGCTTTGCCAGCAATGTCATCGTTCAGGTCAAGAACGGTCCGATTGATTTCCAGCCGCGCGAACCATTTCACCCGATGTTCGGCGCCATGCCGCACACGCGGCTGATGCTGGAAGTACAGATCACCAAGGAATATCTGGGCTTTGCCAGCCATCTCGCCTTTCTCGCGCCAATGTGGGAGGAGGTGCTCGGTGCCGACACCGGGCGATCTGGCCCTGGGGGCGGAACGGTGGCCGATATTGTCGCGCCGGTGGGCATGGCGGGGGTAGCCAATACCGGTTCGGATCGCAATTGGTCTGGTTCCGATTTCGATCAGGCCAATTGGTATGCCTTCGGGCGGCTGGCGTGGGATCCTTCGCTATCGGATGCGCAAATCGCCCACGAATGGGCGGCGCAGACCTTCAGCCGGGAGCCTGCCTTCCTTGCAGCCGTGGTGCCGATGATGCTGGCAAGTCGGCAGACGGTTGTCGATTACATGACTCCGCTGGGCCTCGCGCATCTGATGGGCACCGGCCACCATTACGGCCCCGCGCCCTGGGTGTGCGATCTGGCGCGGGCCGAATGGAACCCGTGCTATTATCATCGCGCCGATGCCAATGGGATCGGGTTTGATCGCACTGCGGTGGGCAGCAATGCGCTGGCGCAATATGCGCCACATATTGCCGCGCGCTGGTCTGATCCGGCCACGACCGATCCGGCTTTCCTGCTATGGTTTCATCGCTTGGGCTGGGATCATGCCATGCCCTCAGGTCGCAGCTTGTGGGCGGAACTGGTCCATCGTTATGACAGCGGAGTGGCGGCGACAAGAGCGATGCAGGAGAACTGGGCCGGGCTTGCCCCTCATGTCGATCCGCAACGCCACCGGGCAGTGGCGGAAAACCTTGCCATACAGGCGCACGAGGCACGATGGTGGCGCGATGCCAGCCTGGCCTATTGGCAATCGGTGAACGGGCTTGATCTGCCCGTGGGTGCGGCACCCGCCGGGCACGGTCTGGAACACTACCTTTCGCTCGACTTTCCCGAAGCTCCCGGCAATTGACGTCGGTTGTGGAGGGATGGAGCGCGGGTCTATGGATGAGACGATGACCAACGAGGCGAACAAATCCGGCAGGCGCAAGCCGCGGTCCACGCGGCGCCACATGGGCGCGCCAACAATTGCCGATGTTGCGCGTGAAGCAAATTGTTCGCCGATGACGGTCAGCCGCGTGATCAATTGCGAAGGCAATGTGCGCGATGCCACGCGTGATCAGGTCTTGGCGGCGATTGCAAAACTCAAATATTCCCCCAATCGCGCCGCGCGCAGCCTTGCCGGCGGGGAAGGGACGCGCATCGCGTTGCTGTTCGACAATCCATCGGCTTCCTATCTCAGCGAATTCCTCATGGGCGCGCTGGAAAGAGCCAGCCTGCTGGACGTGCAACTGGTGGTGCAGAGCACCGAAAACATGACCGCCGCCAAGCAGTTGGTGCGCCATATGGTCGAAGGCGGCATACAGGGTTTCATCCTGCCACCGCCGCTGTGCGACGATCAGGGAATGCTCGATCTCGTGGCGGAACTGGACGCGATTGCGGTAGCGGTGGGCCCCGGAAAGGCAGCCGGATCGCAAGGCGCCGTGCTGATCGACGATTTCCAGGCCGCTTACGACATGACCCAGCATATCATCGGCCTTGGGCACGAAAGAATTGGCTTCATCATCGGCAATCCAGAACAGGTCGCGGCCGACCGGCGCCTGAGCGGCTATCTTGCTGCCATGCACGACGCCGGGATCGAGGTGGATGATCGACTGGTGGTGCAGGGCCGCTTCACCTATCGCTCAGGAATGGACAGCGCTGAAAGGCTGCTGTCGGTGACTCCGCGACCGACCGCGATCTTCGCCTCCAACGATGACATGGCGGCGGCTACGGTCGCGGTCGCTCATCGGCGCCACCTTGATGTTCCCAACGACATCAGCGTGTGCGGGTTCGACGATACCGATATGGCCAGTTCGATCTGGCCTGAACTGACCACGATCCGCCAGCCGATCCGCGAGATGACTGCCTGGGCGGTCAGCGCCGCTACCCGGATGATCCGGGCAAAGCGTCAGGGCGAGCAGGTAATGACCGAACAGGAAACTCTGCCTTACACGCTGGTGCGGCGCGAATCCGATGCCGCGCCTTCGCTTACGCAGCGCGGTGCGGACAAGAAGATCGGCGGATGACCGGGAACGGCAAACGATCCCGGCGCCGTTTGCGCAGCCGCGACTGGTTCGACAATCCGGCGCGCATGGACATGACCGCGCTCTATCTCGAACGCTTCATGAATTACGGCATAACTCCCGAAGAACTACGCAGCGGCAAGCCGATCATCGGCATTGCGCAAAGCGGCAGCGATCTTTCTCCGTGCAACCGGATTCATCTGGAACTGGCGAAGCGCACGCGCGACGGGATACGTGATGCGGGCGGAATTCCGATCGAATTTCCCGTCCACCCGATCTTCGAAAACTGCCGCCGCCCCACCGCTGCGCTCGATCGCAATCTGCTCTATCTTGGGCTGGTGGAACTGCTGAACGGCTATCCGATCGATGGCGTGGTGCTGACCACCGGCTGCGACAAGACCACCCCCAGCCAGATCATGGCTGCCAGCACGGTGGATATCCCGGCGATCGTGCTTTCCGGCGGGCCGATGCTCGATGGCTGGCACGAAGGCGAACTGGTGGGCAGCGGAACGGTGATCTGGCGCAGCCGCCGCAAGCTGGCCGCAGGAGAAATCAGCGAGGAAGAATTCCTCGATCGCGCCACCAGCAGCGCGCCATCGGCCGGGCACTGCAATTCGATGGGCACGGCAAGCACCATGAACGCGGTGGCCGAGGCGTTAGGTCTGTCGCTGACCGGCTGCGCGGCGATCCCGGCACCTTATCGTGAGCGCGGGCAGATGGCCTATCGGACCGGGCGACGGATCGTGGAAATGGTGCACGAGGACATGCGCCCATCGCACATCCTGACCCGCGCCGCGTTCGAAAACGCCATCGCGGTGGTCAGCGTTTGCGGCGGATCGTCAAACGCTCAGCCGCATATTCAGGCAATGGCCGCCCATGCCGGTATCGAACTGCCGACAAGCGTATGGCAGGATCATGGCTATGACTTGCCGCTGCTGCTCAACATGCAGCCTGCGGGCGAATATCTGGGCGAGCGGTTCCACCGCGCGGGCGGAGTGCCCGCGGTGATGTGGGAATTGTTGCAGGCGGGAAAATTGCACGGCGATTGCGCCACTTGCACCGGCCAGACGATGGCGCAGAACCTTGCGGGCCGCGAGAGCGGCGACCGCGAGATGATCCGCCCCTTTGCCGATCCGCTGATGGAACGCGCCGGCTTTATGGTGCTGAAAGGCAATCTATTCGATTTTGGCGTGCTGAAAACCTCGGTGATTTCTGATGAGTTTCGTCAACGATATCTCTGCCGCCCCGGTGCCGAAGGCGTGTTCGAGGCGCGCGCGGTGGTGTTCGACGGGTCGGATGATTACCACCACAGGATCAACGATCCGGCGCTAGGTATCGACGAAGACTCCATCCTGGTAATCCGCGGGGCGGGCGTGATCGGCTGGCCGGGCAGCGCGGAGGTGGTCAACATGCAGCCTCCTGATGCGCTGATCCGGCGCGGTGTGTCCTGGCTTCCTACGCTGGGAGACGGGCGCCAGTCGGGCACGAGCGACAGCCCCTCGATCCTCAACGTCACGCCCGAAAGCGCGGCGGGCGGCGGGCTTGTCTGGCTGCGCACCGGCGATGTGATCCGGATAGACCTCAATGCCGGCACCTGCGATGCACTGGTGGATGAGGCGGAAATCGCCCGCCGATTGATCGAGGAACCCGAACCGCCGGTCCCGGCTTCCGCCACGCCCTGGGAAGAGCTCTACCGTGAAAAGACCGGCCAGTTGGGCGCCGGAGGTGTGATGGACTTCGCGCTCAAATATCGCGGCATCGCGCAAAAGGGGCTGCCGCGTCACAACCACTGAGGCGGGTTTGTTCGCGGCTCGTGACTGCCGATTGGCGCGGTGTTTCCAATGCGATCGACGTTTCTCTCCCGTGCCCGTCCAGCCAGGCATTCACGGGTCAATTCACCGGCGCAATCTCCAGTTCGAAACCGGGCAGGGCGATATCGCGCCCATCGAACAGATTGATTATCGGCGCATCGGCCCAACCATGGCGTATGCGCGTGGCGGGCTGGCCGTCGTCGGCGGCGATGATCATGCGGGTGCCATCCAGCCGGGGCAGCACGAAACGGCAACTCTCCTGCGCTTCGCCGCACAGCTCCACACCCAGCGCATAGGGGCCACCATAGGCTCTGAGCCCGCGCTCGATTCCGGTAAAGGAAACCACGATGGTATCGCCCTCCCGCGCGGCCCGTTCCGGTTGCGGCAGGGAGATGCCCCGCGCCGCCAGCGCCAGCCGCTGGCCCAGCAGGTTCTTGTTGGCGGGATGGATATCGCCCGGCTCGCCGATGTCGATCGCGGTTACCAGCGCGGCATTGCCATCGGCCAGCACGGCTTGACGGTGTTCCTCGCGCAATTCTGCCCAGCCGCTGGCAACGGGATGATCCACCCGCTGGCCATAATTGGCCAGCTGCACCACCAGCATCCGCGCCTGGCTGCCGAACTGCGCCCGCCATCCGGCAAACAGTTGCGCCAGCCGCGCAGCATAGCCGGGCCGGCCGACATCGGATTCGCCCTGATACCAGGCAACGCCCGCCAGCTGCATCGGGCCGATGGGCGCGATCATCGCGTTGTGCATAACGCCCAGCCCCGCACTCGCATCCCACGGCGCGCGTGGCGGCATTTCACCAACCGCCCCGATCGCATATTCCCAGTCCGCGCCCAGCGGGATAGCGCGGCCATCAGCAGGGGTGAAGCGCAGCCGTTCCGGTCCGGCGAAGAAGCCGCCGGTATCCCAATCATTGCTGGCTGCGATCAGCACGGTATAGGCACCTTCGCGCAGATATTGCGATGGCACGCGATAATTGCGCTCCACGCCCCAGCCGAAGGTATAGCCCACCGGATTGCCGTTGACCCAGGTCAGGTCGAGATCGTCGATCGCGCCGATGGCAAGCACCCCGTCGCCAGCCGCTGCCTGCGCGGCAGAAAGGGTAAAGCTCTGGCGGAGCCACACATTGGCGGCGGGCTGGGCATCGAGCCCGGTTCCTGTCCATTCGTTCCAGATTGAAAACTGCGGGATCGGCTGCCAGGCCAGGCTGCCGGGATCAGCCCACGGTTCGTTGCCATCATCCGCGCCGCGCCACCAGTCATACCAGCGCGGGACGAAGGCCTGCACGGCGGCGAGCGGGTTCTGATTGTAAAGCCGGAGCAAATCGGCGGCATCTTCCCCGTAGTGGCTGCGCACGGCATCAGCGCTCATCCATGCACTGGCAGCCGAACCGCCCCAGCTGGCATGGATCAGCCCCACCGGCACATCCAGTTCTTCCCGCAACTGCTGGCCCATGTAGAAGCAGGCGGCGGAAAACGGCTCCACGCTTTGGGCTGTGGCCGCCTGCCATTGCACCTGTTCGCCAAACTCGCGCTGCTCGGTGGCAGCGGTATATTTGGGCACCGTCAGCAGCCGCAATTGCGGATCGGCAGCCCGGCGCAATTCACTGGCGGTATTGAGCGCGCGTGAAACCGGCAGTTCCATGTTCGACTGGCCCGAACAGAGCCACACATCGCCCACCAGCAGATCGGTCAGCAAAGTCTCGCCTGTGGAATCCGAAAGGACCAGCGAGAGCGGGTCGGATGTCGCCTCGCGCGGGGCGAATGTGAGGCGAAACACGCCTGCCTCATCCGCGCGCACGGTCTGGCGTTCATCGCCCAGTGTGCCAGAAACGACGGCACCGGGCGCGCTGGTGCCTTCCACGATGATCGGCTGGCCGCGCTGGAACACCATGTGATTGCCATAGGCCGCGCCAGGGCGGGGGGCAGCCGTGGCCGTTCCCGAAAACAGCAACACCGCAGCGCACCGGCAGGTGGCAAGGCGGCGGATCATTGCCCTATCACCCCAGCCGCGCCCGCGCCTGAACAAATCCCGGCACCGGCGAATCGAAGGCGAGCAGACTGCCCGCATGGGGGAACTCGGCAAACTGCTGCGGTTCCAGATTCTTGGTGGCGGTGGTGACAAAGGCTGTTTTCAGATCAGCACCCCCCAGGCACATCTTGGTGATATCGCGCGCGGCGAATTCCACTTCGGCAACCAGTTCCCCATCGGGAGAGAACCGGGCGACGCGGCTGCCGAGATAGAGTCCGGTCCACAGATGATCCTCGGCATCGACTACCGGGCCATCGGGATAGGCATCAGGAAACAATGCACCGGTATCGGCAAACAGCCGCGCCTCGCCCACGCCCGAAGGTGTTAGCGGGGCCACGAGTATCTTCTGCCCAGCGGTGTCAGTGAAATAGATCCGGTCTCCGGCCGCATTGACCGCCGGGCCATTGGTAATCGTGATACCGGCGGGGCCTGCAGGGCGGATGTCGCCACGGTCGAATACGTAGAACCGCCCCGAAGCCAAAGTTTCGGCATCGTCCATCGAACCGAACCATACCCGGCCCCAGGGATCGGTGCAGGCATCGTTGAGCCGGTTGGTTGGCGGCTCCCCCGGCACGCCTGCCAGCCGCGAAAAGACCTGCCGCGCCGGATCGAATGTGTAGAGCCCATCCTTCAGTCCGCACAGCAGCAGGCCATCGTCAGCCGGAATCGCCCAGCCGATTTGCCCTGGTGCTTCGGACATGGAATTGCTGCCCGTTTGCGGATCGTAATGCCACAGCCGGTGCTGCTTGATATCGACGAACCAGACGACTTGCCGACCGGCATCCCAGAACGCGCCTTCGCCCAGCTTGCTGCCCACGTCGATCAGCTGGCGGATGGGAAGATTCAGCGCCATCCCGCATCCACCCAGTAATTGTGCGCGGTGCAGAAACGGGCATCGTCGCTGGCCAGGAACAGCGCCATGGCAGCAATGTCCGCAGGCAGGACGCGGCCGTCAAGGCACTGCGCGGAAACGATTTCGGCTTCGCCTTCGGGCGAATACCATTTCATCTGGCGCGGGGTCTGCACGTTGCCGGGAATGATGGCGTTGACGCGGATGTTGTCGCGGCCCAACTCGCGCGCCAGGCTGCGCGTGAGGCCTTCGATCGCGGCTTTGGCGGTCTGGTAAATCACCAGGTCAGATAGGCCCAGATGCCAGCTGATCGAACCGAGGTTGACGATCGATCCGCCGCCCGCCGCCCGCATTGCCGGGATCGAGGCATGGGCGGCAAAGAACTGGTGCTTCAGGTTCACCGCCATCTGCTGATCCCAGTAGGCCGGGGTCACATCTTCCAGCTTGTGGCGATCATCTTTGGCGGCATTGTTGATGAGCACATCGCAGCCGCCCAGCCGTTCGATCATCTTGCCGATCTTGGCCCCGTAATCGGTGCAATCAGTGACATCGCAATGGACATAGATCGGCGCAATTTCCGCATCGGCCAGGCGGCTGGCCAGGCTTCTGCTGGGTTCCTCGGCCACATCGAAAAATGCCACTGCCGCGCCTTGGCGGACGAAGCCTTCGACGATGCCCTCGCCAATTCCCGATCCCCCTCCGCTGACGATAACCTTCTTTCCGGCCAGGCTGGGGTAAATCGCCCCCTTCGCCTCTGGCCGTAGCACTCCGTCTGCCATCAGGCGCAATCTCCTGTGTAAACCGTTTTCATCTGGGTATAGAATTCCACCGCAGCGAAGCCCTGTTCGCGCGCGCCATAGCTTGATCCGCGTGTGCCCCCGAAGGGCACGTGATAATCCACGCCGGCGGTGGGCAGGTTGATCATCACCATGCCCGCTTTCACGTTCCTGCGGAAATGCCGTGCATGTTTGAGACTGTTGGTAACGATACCCGCTGAAAGGCCGAAATTGCCCCGGTTGGCCAGCGCCAGCGCCGCATCGTAATCTGCCACGCGCACGGTTGAGACGACCGGGCCGAACACTTCCTCATTGTTGATGCGCATATCCGGGTTTGTATCGGCAATCACGGTAGGCTGCATGAAATAGCCGGGCGCTTCGCCTTGCACCAGATCGCCGCCGCCAGCCAGCCGGCCGCCTTCTTCGCAGGCGATGCGGATGTAGCGCTGGTTCTGTTCCAACTGGCTTTCGCTCGATGCCGGGCCCACCTGCGTTGCCTGATCGAGCGCCGCGCCGACCTTCAGCCCCTTCGCCCGTTCTGCCAGCGCGGCCACGAAGGCATCGTGGATGCCATCTTCCACGATCACCCGGCTGGATGCGGTGCAGCGTTGGCCGGTCTGGAAGAATCCGCCGTCCGCCGCAATCGCCACCGCCTTTTCGAGATCGGCATCATTGAGCACAACCAGCGGGTTCTTGCCGCCCATTTCCATCTGCACCCTGGCCCCGCGCTTCATTGCCGCAAGCCCCACCGCGCCACCAACCTGCTGGCTGCCGGTGAAGCTGATGGCGGCAACATCGGGATGATCCACGATCGCGCGGCCCACATCGCCCCGGCCCAGCACCAGATTGAACACGCCTGCGGGCAGGCCCGCTTCGTGGATCACCTGAGTCAGCGCATGGGCCACCGCCGGGGTGACATTGGCGGGTTTGAGCACCACCGCATTGCCGAAGGCCAGCGCCGGGGCGGCCTTCCACGCCGGGATGGCGATTGGGAAGTTCCACGGGGTTATCAGGCCGACAACGCCCAGCGCCTCGCGGTGGGTTGCAACATCAAGGCCCGGCCGGGTCGATTCCAGCGTCAGGCCGTGGCGGCGCAATGCTTCCCCGCTGAAATAGCGGAAGATGCGGGCAGCGCGCAGCACTTCGCCCATGCCTTCGGCGCGCAGCTTGCCCTCCTCGCGCGCCAGCAATGCGCCCAGTTCCGCCGCGCGGGCGAACAATGCAGAGGCGAC
>JBGSLI010000312.1:0-5870 GCA_041740775.1 Alteraurantiacibacter sp.
CCGGCTTTGGCGGGCTGGCGCTGGCCATCCGGCTTCAGAGCGCGGGCATCGCCACCACCGTGATCGAGAGCCGCGACAAGCCCGGCGGACGCGCCTATTTCTGGGAGCGCGACGGCTTCACCTTCGATGCCGGGCCAACCGTGGTCACCGATCCCGATTGCCTGCGCCAGCTCTGGGAACTGACCGGGCACGACATGGACGATGATCTGGAACTGATGCCGGTGATGCCGTTCTACCGGCTCAACTGGCCCGACGGCACCAATTTCGATTATTCGAACGACGAGGAAGGTTTGCGCAAGGAGATCATGAAGCTCGATCCCGCCGATGTCGCCGGATACCAACGCTTCCTGCATTATTCCGCCGCGGTGCATGAAGAAGGCTATGTCAAGCTGGGCACGGTGCCCTTCCTCGATTTCAAATCGATGCTGAAGGCCGCACCCGCACTGATCAGGCACCAGGCATGGCGCAGCGTCTATTCGATCGTTTCCAAATATATCCGCAACGAAAAGCTGCGCGAGGCATTGAGCTTCCACACGCTGCTGGTGGGCGGCGATCCGATGAAGACATCGAGCATCTATGCGCTGATCCACAAGCTGGAAAAGGATGGCGGCGTGTGGTGGACGCGCGGCGGCACCAATCGCCTGATCGCCGGGATGGTGCGCCATTTCGAACGGCTGGGTGGTACGATGCGCGTTGGCGACGGGGTGGAGCAGGTGGAAACGCTGGGCAACAGGGTAACCGGGGTCGTCACCAAA
The DNA here is from genome assembly GCA_041740775.1 of Alteraurantiacibacter sp. GTDB lineage: Bacteria > Pseudomonadota > Alphaproteobacteria > Sphingomonadales > Sphingomonadaceae > Alteraurantiacibacter. Next base: position 756 of record JBGSLI010000312.1, read on the forward strand.
AGCGGCTGGCAGGGCGAATTCGATGCGGTGGCCAGCAACGCCGATATCGTCCATTCCTACCGGCAATTGCTGGGTGCCAGCCATCGCGGCAAGACGCATGGCAAGGCGCTGGCGAAAAAGAAGTTTTCGCCCAGCCTGTTCGTCGTCCATTTCGGCATAGAGGGCAGCTGGCCGGGGATTCCGCACCACATGATCCTGTTCGGCCCGCGCTATAGGGGGTTATTGCAGGACATCTACGATCGCGGCGTGCTTCCGGCAGATTTCTCGATCTATCTGCACCACCCCAGTGTTACCGATCCGAGCATGGCGCCCGAGGGCAAGAGCACCTTCTACGCGCTGGTTCCGGTGGCGCACATGGGCAAGCTGGCGGTGGACTGGGACAAGGTGGGGCCCGAACTCGAAAAACGCGTGCTCGACGAGGTGGGGCGGCGGCTGATCCCCGATATTCATGACCGGATCGTGACCAAGTTCCACTATGCGCCCAGCGATTTCGCGCACGATTTGAACGCCCATGTCGGCAGCGCCTTCAGCCTGGAACCGCTGCTGACACAAAGCGCGTGGTTTCGCGGCCACAACCGTGACGATGTGATCAACAACTTCTATCTGGTCGGCGCAGGCACACATCCGGGCGCGGGGATTCCCGGTGTGGTGGGCAGCGCAAAGGCGACTGCCGGATTGATGGTGGAGGATTTGAGCGCATGAACCGCCTGGCCGTCTATTGCGGGTCCGCCACGCCTGCCGATCCGCGCTATATCGCACTCGCCCGTGAAGTCGGCGCCACTTTGGCGCAGCGGGGTATCGGGGTCGTCTATGGCGGGGGCAAGGCCGGGCTGATGGGGGCGCTGGCCAGCGCGGCGCTGGCAGCAGGCGGCGAGGTGATCGGGGTGATCCCGCAGGCGCTGGTGGATATGGAGGTGGCCAACCACGATTGCACACAACTGCACGTGGTGCAGACGATGCACCAGCGCAAGCAGCTGTTCACCGATCTTTCGGACGGGTTCATCACCCTGCCCGGCGGGGTGGGAACGATGGACGAATTGTGGGAAGCGATCAGTTGGGCGCAATTGGGCTATCACAGCGATCCGGTCGGCCTGCTCAACGCTTTCGGCTATTATGACGGGCTGGTCGAATTCTATACCAAGATGGCCGAAACCGGCTTTGTCCGCCCGATGCACAGGGACATCATGATTGTGGCCGAAACGCTGGACGATCTGCTCGGCAAGATGGAGGCCTTCGAGCCGATCCAGACCATCGTTCAGATGAAGGTCGAGGATTTGTGAAGCGCGTCAAACCCACCAGAATCAAACCGCGCCCGCTGGTCTCCAGCCATGTGGTAAAGCCCACGCCGCGCCGGATGGGCGGCGGGCGCGAACGCTCGGCGCTGGTGGCCGAGGCGCAGCAAAGCATCGCCAGAGGATCGAAAAGCTTCGCTGTCGCCAGCCTGCTGTTCGACCATTCCACCCGCGAGCGCGCGCATTTGCTCTACGCCTGGTGCCGCCGTTGTGACGATATCGCCGACGGGCAGGATCACGGTTTTCGAAAGGGCGGCGGGGAACCGAAGTCTGACCCATCCAATGCGGTGGACCGGGTGGAAGCGATCCGCATACTCACCCACCGCGCGCTCGATGGCCAGCCCACTGCCGATGCCGCCTTCGATGCGCTGGGGCAGGTGGCGGGAGAGACGGGCCTCAGCCGCGAAATGGCCGATGACGTGATCGATGGCTTCGCCTTGGATGCCGAGGGCTGGCGGCCGCGCAGCGAGGGCGATCTGATGCGCTATTGCTATCATGTCGCGGGCGCTGTGGGGGTGATGATGGCACGGGTGATGGGCGTGCCCGCCGATGCAACCGAAACGCTCGATCGCGCCTGTGATCTTGGCCTGGCCTTCCAGCTCAACAATATCGCCCGCGATATCAGCGAGGATGACGCGGCGGGCCGTTGCTATCTACCGCTGGAATGGCTGGCGGAAATGGACATTCCGCCCGGCCAGCACATGAAACCGCAATACCGGGCGCAACTGGTGAAGCTGGCAAAGCGGCTGGTGGATCTGGCGCGCATCCACGATGCCGCCGCGCGGATCGGCACGGGGCAGTTGCGCTTTCGCCAGCGCTGGGCGGTGCTGTCTGCCGCCAATATATATGGCGCGATTGGCGAGGAAGTGGTGCGGCAGGGAAGGTTCGCCTGGGATCACCGGGTCCACACCGGCCGCCTGGCCAAGCTGGGCCATGTCATCGCCGCGCTGCGCGAAGCCGTTACCGGATCGTGGGAAGCGCAGATCGCGCCCGAATGGACGCGCGGGCGGCTGATGGTGATGGCGCGGATGGCCGGGCCGGTCGCCGATGTGCCGATGACCCCCTTGCGCGACGAGGGAGTCCGCCGCAAGGAAGACTGAACGTCACCACTTGCAGGAGGGCAAGATGCGATTTTTAACGGGACTGGCCGCGCTGGCGGCATTCTGCCTGCCCGCCAGCGCGGCGGCGCAGGATGACAGCAATGCGCGCATCCTCGCCACCGTCGATACCTTCTTCGAAGGCCTCAACACCAGGAACCCGGAACTGATGGCATCGGTGGCCTTGGCAGGGGCAGGCCTGTCATCTCTGATCGCGGCCGAAGCGGAGGATCGCGTTCGCGCCCAGCCGCTGGCCGATACCATCGCCCGGCTGACATCGGACGAAAGCACGTTCAACGAAGTCTATTGGGATCCCATCGTGCTGGTGCAGGGACCGATTGCGGTGGTCTGGGCACCCTACAGCTTCGATACGGATGGCGTGCGTTCGCATTGCGGGATCGATGTGTTCAACCTGCTGCGCGTGGACGATGAATGGAAGATCAGCGGCCTGCATTTCACGATGGACCCTGACGGCTGCCCAGAAGGGCGCTAGGCGTGACTCTATGATCCAGAAACTCCTCATCGCCAATCGCGGCGAAATCGCCTGCCGCATCATCCGCACCGCGCGCAGCTTGGGCGTGGCCACGGTGGCTGTCTATTCGGATGCCGATGCCAGGGCGCTGCATGTGCGCTCCGCCGACGAGGCGGTGCATATCGGCCCCTCTCCCGCTGCCGAAAGCTATCTGCGCGGGGAAAAGATCATCGCGGCGGCGAAGGCCAGCGGCGCGGACGCGATTCACCCCGGCTATGGCTTCCTGTCGGAAAACGCAGGCTTTGCGCAGGCCGTGATCGATGCCGGGCTGGTGTGGGTGGGGCCAAGGCCCGCCAGCATCACCGCGATGGGGCTGAAGGATGCCGCCAAGCAATTGATGCGCGCCGCGGGCGTGCCGGTGACGCCGGGGTATGACGGCAAGGACCAATCGCTCGAACGGCTGGAAAAGGAAGCGCAGGCAATAGGTTATCCGGTACTCATAAAGGCCGTCGCGGGCGGCGGCGGCAAGGGGATGCGCAAGGTCGATGACCCTGCGGACTTCGCCGCGAGCCTCGAATCCTGCCGCCGCGAGGCCAAGGCCAGCTTCGGCAATGACGAAGTGCTCTTGGAGAAGTGGATCACCTCGCCCCGCCATATCGAGGTGCAGGTGTTCGGCGATGCCCACGGCAACGTCGTCCACCTGTTCGAACGCGATTGCTCGCTCCAGCGCCGCCACCAGAAGGTGATCGAGGAAGCTCCCGCTCCGGGAATGGACGCGGCCACCCGCGAGGCCATCTGCGCCGCCGCCGTGCGCGCCGCCAAGGCGGTCGATTACGAGGGCGCGGGAACGATCGAATTCATCGCCGATGCGAGCGAAGGGCTGCGCGCGGATCGCATCTTCTTCATGGAAATGAACACCCGCCTTCAGGTCGAACACCCCGTGACCGAGGAAATCACCGGGGTCGATCTGGTCGAATGGCAGCTGCGCGTGGCGAGCGGGGAGGCGTTGCCCAAGCGGCAGGATGAGCTGTCGATCAACGGCCATGCGATTGAGGCACGGTTGTATGCGGAGGACCCGGCCAAGGGGTTCTTGCCGAGTACGGGGCGGTTGGAGTTCTTTTCGCTCCCCAAGGCGGCACGTCCGACCCGCTGGCACGCCGTCCCAAGCGGCATGGCGCGGGAACTCGATTTCGATCAGTCGGTGCGAATCGAAACCGGGGTCGAAGAAGGCGATTCCATCAGCCCGTTCTATGACCCCATGATCGCTAAGCTGATCTGCCACGCCGAAAACCGGCAGGAGGCACTTATCGGCCTCGCCAAGGTGTGCGGCGACAGCGGCGTCTGGCCGGTCAAGACCAACGCCAGCTTCCTGCACTCCTTGCTGGTTCACCCAGACTTCCACCGCGCGCGGCTCGATACAGGCTTCATCGCAGCGCACGAAGACGATCTGGCATTTGAAGCATACGACGCGCCGCAGTGGCTGCTCGACACCGCCGGCCTACGTCTCACGGCGCCACAGACTGCCCTTTCCGGATTCCGCCTGAATACTGCGTCGACCCCTGAAGTCCGACTGTCCGTCAACGGGCAAGCACAAGTCGCGAGACTTTCGCCCGAACCGAGCTACGAACAGCAGCAGCACAGCCTCTACTGCGAGGCGGGCGAACAGCTTTTCGCGGTTGAGATCGGAACGACTTACCGCATTGTGCGCGAGCGCCACGACGGCACCGGCCACCACCACGCCCACGATGGCGATATCATTGCCCCGATGCCGGGCAAGGTCATCGCGGTCGATGTCAGCGAGGGGCAGGCGGTCACCGCGGGTCAGCGGCTGATGGTGCTCGAAGCGATGAAGATGGAACACGCGTTAACCGCGCCGTTCGATGGCGTGGTGGCCGAACTCGCCGCCGCCGAAGGCGCGCAGGTGCAGGTGGAGGCGCTGCTGGCCAGAATCGAGCAATCGGTCGTCGATGCGGTGGAGGACAACTAACTCCCCTCCCCTGCAGGGGAGGGAGTTTTTACCCGCCCAGAAACTCCGCCAGCGCCGCCTGTTCGCCCGCGCTCATGTGCATTCCCAGCTTGCTGCGGCGCCAGAGGATATCCTCCGCGCTCACCGCCCATTCCACGCGGCGCAGATAATCCACCTCGGCCTCGCTCAGCCCCGCGCCGAACGAACGGCCCAGATCGCTCCAGCCCTTCGCATCGCCCAGCCAGTCGACCGCGCGGGTGCCGTAGGCGCGGCCGATGCGCGTCACCT
>JBGSLI010000313.1:0-3797 GCA_041740775.1 Alteraurantiacibacter sp.
CGCGATGCCGATGGCGCGGCGCTGAAGAGCGCGTATCGCAAGCTTGCAATGCAGTATCACCCGGATCGCAATCCGGGCGATGCGGCCAGCGAAGCCAAGTTCAAAGCGATTAGCGAGGCTTATGACTGCCTCAAAGACCCGCAGAAACGCGCTGCCTATGACCGCTATGGTCACGATGCCTTCACCCAAGGGATGAACGGCGGCGGAGGAGGCGGCCCATTTGGTGGCGGCTTCGGCGGCGGGCGGGGCGATTTTGGCGATATCGGCGATATCTTCGAAACCATCTTCGGCAGCGCATTTGGCGGCGGCGGGGCAGGGGCGCAGCGCCAGCAGAACCGGCGCGGGGCTGACCTGCGCTATGATATGCAGGTCACGCTCGAAGAGGCGTTCCACGGCAAATCGACCGAGATCGAAATCGAAGTCAGCCAATCCTGCGATACCTGCGAAGGCAGCGGCGCAACCCCCGGCACCAGTGAGCGCACCTGCAACCTGTGCAACGGCATGGGCGCCGTGCGCGCCAAGCAGGGCTTGTTCGTGATCGAACGACCGTGCCCGACCTGCAATGGGCGCGGCAGCGTGATCGAAAGCCCCTGCCGCGATTGCCGCGGTGAAGGCCGGGTCGACAAGGCGCAAACGCTCAAGGTCGATATTCCCGCTGGCGTTGATACCGGCACCCGCATCCGCCTGTCGGGCAAGGGTGAGGCCGGGCAACGCGGTGCGCCTCCGGGTGATCTGTACATCTTCCTCCACGTGGAACGGCACAGCGTGTTCGAACGCGAAGGCACGACGCTCGCCACGCGCATTCCCGTCAGTTTCACCACGGCGGCACTGGGCGGCTCTGTCGAAATCCCCGATCTGGATGGCTCGACCAACCGGCTCGATATTCCCGTCGGTATCCAGTCCGGCAAGCAGCTGCGCATTCGCGGCGCTGGGATGCCGGTGCTGCAAGGGCGCGGGCGCGGTGATCTGGTGGTGGAAATCGCGGTGGAAACCCCGACCAAACTCACCCGACGTCAGAAGGAAATCCTTGAGGAGTTCAAGGCCACCGAAACCGGCGATGAATGCCCGGAAAGCCGCGGGTTCTTCGACAAGCTGAAAGACGTGTTCGGCAGCTGAAGGCCGTGCAGTTTGCGGCCTGCGCGGTTTCGGCTAAGCGGTACCGATGCTGCCATCGCTGCTGATCATCGACGATTTTCTGAAAGACCCGTGGGCAGCGCGGCGCGCGGCGTTGGCGTTGGATTATGACCCGGCCAAGCAGCACGGCAATTTTCCCGGCCTCAATTCTTCCGCGCCGCTCGATACAGGCGCGGTAGATAGCACCGTGTCGCGCTTGCTTGGGGTGAAATTAGGTGCGGCCCCCGGCACGCAGCACGGCCATTGCCGCCTGACCCGCAAGGGCGATAAGGGCAAAAGCGGCGTGCATATCGACCCCGCAAGCTATTCGGGGATCCTTTACCTCTCGCGCCCCGAAGATTGCGCCAAGCCGGACGCAGGCGGCACGGATTTCTTCCGCCATCGCCGCACGGGATTTGAGGCAGTCCCGCAAGACCCTGCGAAGATCGCCGCTTCGGGGTACAATGATATCAATGCCTTGGTCGAGGATGTGGTCAACCGAGATACCACCACCCCGGCCAAGTGGGAGCGCACCATGCGCGTGCCGGCGCGGTTCAACCGTCTGCTGCTGTTTTCACCGTGGCAGTTTCACAACGCCGCACCGGGTTTCGGGAAAACGGCCGAGGATGCGCGATTGGTGATGCTGCTGTTTTTCGGGCCAAAGGCCTAGGCATCAAAGCCTAACCCATCCGTTCGCGCACCTCTCCACGGATCTGGTCGAGCAGCCCGCGCTGACACCGCCCGGCAATTTCCTCTTCCTCCAGCACTGCAAGAAACGCCGCGCGTTTGGCCGCGATGATGCTGTCTTGCGGCACACTGCCGCTGACGGTTGACGCAATCAGGTCGATCATCCGTTCGGCCCCGTGCAGCCGACCCCACAGATAATCATTCTCGCGGTAATCGCGGCTGAAAAACGCGCCGAAATTATAAAACTCGATCCCGCGCAAAGTCGCTGCGGTGCCGCCTTCGCGGATGCTGCGGGCATCATCGGGCGAAATGCGATCGATCTTGACCTGATTGAATTCGTCGAACCCATCGCGCCGCGATAGCGGAAAGGTGGCGACATCGTAGAAAGGAAAGCCGAGATAGGTCAACAGCATCCGCCGCTTGAGGTTCTTGGGCATATCCTCCAGCGCATCGATCAGCAGCTCTTCGGCGGCCAGATCTGTGGCGGGGAGCAGCCGCTGGGCGCTGAGGAAATCGAGCACAGCTCGCGGCGCGTCCACCGCGCCCCCAGCCAGTTCGCTGAAAGCAGGTGATTGCAGCACCCGGTCGTCAGCGCGGTAATATAACGCAAGGATCGCGTAGAGGCGGTCGCGCGCACGGTCGAGCGCGTCTTCGGCAATATCGGGATCCATCTGCCAATCACGCGCCAGCTTGCGCGCCAGCATTTGCAGCCGGCGGATGCGAAAGCCGGTGTCGTGCGCGCGGAAAAAGGCGACGGCATCCGGGTTTGCGCCGCCCTGCGCATCGGTCAACCGGTCAAGCCCGCGCGCTTCCAACTCGCACCGCAACGCGTGGATCAACGCAGCCGGGTCGGCTTGCGATTGGCCGGCAGCTTTCAAGGTCAACCGCGCCAGCTGTTCAAGAATGCCGTCAAACTTTGTCAAAGCGTAAGCGCCAAAGGCATAGCCTGCCCGCTCAGCGGCGGCTTGTTGCGCCTTGGCACGCCAACCTGCGAGCCGTTTGGGCGTGGGCCGATCGAGCAGGAAGGTATAGCCAAACAGCTTCTCCACCGCCCGGTCGATATCGGGTTGCAGATCCATCACGATCCGCTTCAACCGTTCGGCATCACGCGATTGGTGGTCGATCCTTTCCAGATCATCGCGGATCGGCTGTTCGCGCGGGATGGTGGAAAGCGAACCGAAAATCGCGCCGAAAAAACCGATTTCACGGGAGCGCGGGCCGGGCAGAATCCCGCCGCCTTCAGGGCGCGGGTCAAGATAGACGAACCGCCGGTCAACTTCGCGCTGCGCCGGGCGTCCATAAAGTGCGGCCAAAGCAGCCCCGAACGGAGCGTTGACCAGCACTGCGCCATCGATCAACGCGACTTGATCCAACGTTCCTTTGGCCATGTGCGCCGGCATTATGCGGCCCAGAAATGCCTCGCGCGTTGCCCAAGTCTGGCCTTCAGCTTCGGCCAAAGCGTCAATTTCGGCCACCGTCATCGGCGGGAACGCACCGGGAAAGCTCGCCGTGGCGCGCGCGGCCAGCACGAGTTCGAACGGGTCGGCAAGTCCTGCAACCGGGCCGTCGCCTACCCGCGCACGAAACGTGATCGGCAGGCGGTGCTCGGTCTCTTCGACCTGCGGCGGCGAGTTCAACCGTAACGTTTCTGGATGACCGCGAAAGTCAGTCGCGGTCACGGCGAGATCGATGGGATAACCCGGCGGCAATAATGGGTTGCCGTCGCCCTCGGCTTCCATCTTTTTCAACGCTTCGAACAACATCGCTGAAAAGCGCGATCCGGAAAACGGCGGACTGAACCAACGCCCCCGCACGAAGCGCGAAACCTTGGCGCGCACTTCTTCGCGCGTTTCGGGCGAGACCGTGGCGCTAACCGCATTGCCAGGACGGCTGAGGAACCACTCGGCAATCGGCTGGGCCCACAGCTTGCCATAGCGCCACAGCGGTTCGGCATCGGGATCGGTCAATTCGCTGACATCGGCGTTTTCGAGCCACAG
>JBGSLI010000314.1:0-2272 GCA_041740775.1 Alteraurantiacibacter sp.
AGCGCGGGCGCGCCTTCGGCCGTCGCTTCGATCTCGATCGAATGCCAGCGCGCGATGGAAGGCGTGGGCGCGGGCATCGGGGCCAGCTTGCGCGGGGTGGATTGCGCCGCCAATGCGATGGCACAGGCGGCGTTCAACCGGCTGTTCACCGAGGGCGGCTTCCTTGGTCCCACGCTGACGATCGTGCTGACGTTGTTTGTCGCCATGCTCGGTTTTGCGCTGATGACGGGGCGCACCCGCATCGGCCTGTCCTCGCTCACCCCCAAGATGGTGACGCTGGTGGGCGTGGTCACCTTCGCCACCAGCTGGTTCGTGTTCCAGATGTTCTTCTGGAACCTGGCCGTGCTGGGGCCGGACTATATCGCCACCAGCCTGATGGGGACGGACGGTTCTGCCACCACCATCTTTGCCGACAAGCTGGATGCGGTAATGCTTTCGCTGATGCAGGCTTCAGGCGGCGATGCGATGGATGCCAACACTTCGGTCTTTTCTCCGCCGGGGCTGCTGTGGTCGGGCGGCACCATGCTGCTTCTGGGAACGGTTGGCCTGCTGGCCACCACCAAGATCGCGCTCGCCATATTGATGGGGATCGGGCCGATCTTCATCCTGATGGCGCTATTCGACAGCACCAGGGGCTTGTTCGTGGGCTGGCTGAAGGGCGTGGTGCTGATGGCGCTGGTGCCGCTGTTCGCGGTGCTGGGCGGATCGCTGATGCTCGAACTGGCGATCCCCGTGCTCGCCAGTCTTGCCGCCAATCCCGGCGAAATCGATGTGCGCCCGGCGATGGCCTTCTTCATGATCGGCGCGGTGCATCTGGCGCTGATGTTCATGATCCTGAAACTGCTTTCCACAATGGTGGCGGGCTGGAGCGTGTTCGGATTTGCCCGCAGCGACAAGGCGGACGAACGCGTCCCCTCACCAGCCGCCGCTGCATCTTCCTACCACGCGGCGCCGCCTTCGCTGGCCGCCACTTCCGCGCGCGAAAAGGTGGCGCAAACCGCAACCGCGCCCACACGCGATATCCGTGTCACCGGGTCCATGCCGATGGCGGCAAACGATGCCGGCCCGGCCACGCATACGCGCGAAACGCGGATCATTTCCGGTGGCGGAGCGGCAGGTTCAGCCCCCGGCAATTCCGCTTCCCCCATTTCGCGCGTTCGCGGCATCGGCAGCCGCTTCAAATCCGCGCCCCTGCGCTCCACGGAGAAATCACGATGATCCGGCATTCGCTTGCCGCCCTGCTGCTCGCCGCAGCCCTGCTGCCCGCCACTGCGCTGGCGCAGGACGATCCGCGTCTGGTGGAACGGCTTTACGATCCCACCGAAGTGGTGCGGATCGAAGGCAAGACCAATGTGCAGACCACCATCCGCTTTGGCGAGGACGAGGCGATCGAGAACGTCGCCATCGGCGATTCCACCGCCTGGCAGGTGACGCCCAACCGCCGCGCGAACCTGCTGTTCGTCAAGCCGCTGGCCCCGCGAGCGGCCACCAATATGACCGTGGTGACCAACCGCCACACCTATCTGTTCGATCTGGTGGCCAATCCTGCTGCGCGCAACCCGCTGTATATCCTCACCTTCACCTATCCGGTGGAGCTGGAGCCGGTTCCCGACGAGGCGCTGCTGGCCGGTGCCGATCCCGCGCTTAGCCCTAATGCGCTGGAAATGTCCGCCGCCAATGACGATCTCGCCGTGCTCGATCCCGCCACGCTCAATTTCGCCTGGACGGCTTCGGGTTCGGCGGCGCTGCTGCCGGGAGAAATCTACGACAATGGCGATTCCACCTTCCTCACCTGGCCGGTGGGAAGGGCGATGCCCGCCATCCTGCTGAAGAATCACCAAGGCAATGAAGGCCCGGTGAATTTCGCCGTGCGCGGCGATGTGATCGTGCTCGATCTGGTGCCGGGAGAAATCATCCTGCGATCGGGCGAGGACGAAGCGATATTGACCAACAGGGGCGATGCCGGGGCCTATCTTGCCGATGGCACCGCGCGCAGCGAGCGCGAACGGAACTGAACGGAGTAAATGCGATGAAACTTGCCATGCGCCTGCCCGAAAAGAACCGCGGCATCGCCAATGATGCCGATCCGCGCGATATCGAAACCACCGAGGTGATCGATCTGGCCAGCCGCACTTCCTATCCGGCGGTGGCGAACCGGCGCAACCGCTCGGATGCGCTGGGGCTGGCGGCGGGCATCGGCTTTGTCGCGCTGCTCGGCGCAGCCACGTTGTGGGGCCTCAACGCCAGCAAGGTGAGCAACGAGGACGCGGCG
>JBGSLI010000315.1:0-5136 GCA_041740775.1 Alteraurantiacibacter sp.
GAGATCATCCGGCTCGAAGGCTATACCGAGGACGAGAAGGTGGAAATCGCCCAGCGCCATCTGATCGCCAAACAGGTGGAGGAACACGGGCTGAAGGAAGGCGAATTCACCCTGACCGAAGGCGCATTGCGCGATCTGATCCGCTATTACACGCGCGAGGCGGGCGTGCGCACGCTGGAACGCGAAATCGCCCGGCTGGCGCGCAAATCCTTGCGCAAGATCCTCGAAAAGGAAGTCGAAAGCGTTACCGTAACGCCTGAAAATCTGGGCGATTTTGCCGGGGTTCGCAAGTTCAAGCACGGGGTTTCGGAAGAGGAAGCGCAGGTCGGCGCGGTTACCGGTCTGGCGTGGACATCAGTGGGCGGCGAATTGCTCACCATCGAAAGCGTTACCACGCCGGGCAAGGGCGAAGTAAAAACCACGGGCAAGCTGGGCGAGGTTATGAACGAAAGTGTCGCCGCTGCCTTCAGCTTCGTCAAGGCACGTGCGCCCGCTTATGGCATCAAGCCGTCGATCTTCCAGCGCAAGAACGTGCATATCCATTTGCCCGAAGGCGCGGTGCCCAAGGATGGGCCGAGCGCGGGCGTGGGCATGGTGACATCGATCGTTTCCACGCTGACGGGCATTCCCGTGCGGCCCGATGTGGCGATGACGGGCGAAGTCACGCTGCGCGGCCGCGTGCTGGCGATCGGCGGACTGAAGGAAAAACTGCTGGCAGCGCTGCGTGGTGGGATCAGGACCGTGCTTATTCCCGAAGAGAACGAGAAGGACCTGGCGGAAATTCCCGAAAATGTGAAACAGGGGCTGGAAATCATTCCGGTCAGCCATGTCGATCAGGTGCTGGCGATCGCGCTGACCGCGATGCCGACCGCGATCGAATGGACCGAAGCGGACGATCTGGCCAGCCAGCCGGGCGCGCACGCAGGTGTGCAACCGGGCGGGCAGGCGGGTGGAGGTACGCCCGAAGCACCGCCGACAACCACCGCGCATTGAGTCGGCACAATAACCGCTCCGGCGCGACGGAAAACGGGCGCAACGGGCGCGATTCGCCGTGTTTCGCGTCCGATTCCTCCTTTCAGCCTGAAAAAGGCTCGATTGCGAGGGGATTGCCTTTGACAGCGGTGTGAAAACTCGCTCAATTCGCCCGCTGTTGCGATACGAGTCACTACCTGCAAAAAACATCACTTCAAGTGAGGGGGTCTTCCTGACAATGAACAAGAACGAACTGATCGGCGCCGTGGCGGATGCCAGCGGCCTATCGCGCAATGATGCGACCAAGGCTGTGGAAGCCGTTTTCGAAACCATCACCGGCACCCTGTCCAAGGGAAACGAAGTTCGCCTCGTCGGTTTCGGCACCTTTTCCTGCGCCAAGCGCAAGGCATCCACCGGGCGCAATCCGCGCACCGGCGAACCGATGACGATCAAGGCCTCCACCCAGCCCAAGTTCAAGGCCGGCAAAGGCCTGAAGGACGCGGTGAACTAGGCTCAGGACCTGTTAACCCCGCCCTTGAGGCGCCGGAATGGCGAACATATCGGACCGAAAGCGCCGCAGGGAAGGCTGGATGCCTTTCCAAGGTGATTTCGGTTCGAGATGGAAGCCATTCCGGTGTCCCGCAGGGATTTGGCCAAAATGGCCCATTGCCACGTCAGGAAGGCTTGAAATATCGACATATTCCTGCGCCTTCCTTCCTCGCACTGAGCCATTTTGACTCAAACCTCAAGGGCGGGGTTAACAGGTCCTGAGCCTAGATAATCCCCACGGCTTTTCCGGCCCGTTCGAACATGCCGAGGATCGTTTCGACCTCTTCCTGCGAATGTTCGGCGCAAAGCGAGCAGCGCAGCAGCGTCATATTGGCGGGCGTTGCGGGCGGGCGGGCGAGATTGACGTAGAGCCCTTCCTTCAGCAGCGCTTCCCACATCATCGCGCCCTTTTCCAGATCGGGCATGATCACCGCCACGATGGCGCTTTGCGGCACATCGGTGCCCAGCTGAAAACCCAGTGCGGCAAGCCCGCCGTGCAGACGCCGGGAATTTTCCCACAAATGATCGCGCTTGGCCTTTGCCCCCATCAGCTTGCGGATCGATGTGGCGGCGGTCGCCACCACGCTTGGCGGCAGGCTGGCGGTGAAGACATAGGGGCGGCACACCAGCCGCAGGATCTCGAATTTGGGATGGTTGGAAACGCAGAAGCCACCCACCGTGCCCACGCTTTTGGAAAAGGTGCCGATGATGAAATCGACATCATCGATGCAGCCCGCCGCTTCGCACACGCCGCGCCCGTTTTCGCCGATGAAGCCCATCGAATGCGCCTCATCCACCAGCACCATGGCGCCGTGCTTCTTTGCCACCGCCACCATTTCGGCCAGCGGGGCGATATCGCCGAGCATCGAATAGACGCCTTCGAGCACCACCAGCTTGCCCGCGCCTTCGGGAATGCGGCGCAGGCGCTTTTCCATCGCTTCGATATCATTGTGCTTGAACGGCACCACTTCGGCATTGCCCAGCGCGCAGCCATCCCAGATGCTGGCGTGGCTGTCGATATCCAGGACGATGTAATCGCCCTTGCCCGCGATGGTGGAGATGATCCCCAGATTGGCCTGATAGCCGGTGGAAAACACCATTGCGTGATCCATGGCGTAAAATTCGCGCAAGGCATCCTCGCAGTCGCGGTGGCCGCGATAGGTGCCGTTCAGCACCCGGCTGCCGGTGGTGCCCGCGCCGAAATCGGCCAGCGCCTGCTGGCCCGCCGCAATAACATCGGGATCGAAAGTCATGCCCATGTAATTATAGGTGCCGAGCAGGATGGTATCGCGGCCGTTGCAAATCGCGCGGGTGGGGGAGAGCACCTTTTCCATCACCAGCGAGAACGGGTCTTCCACCCCGCGCGCCAGCAATCCTTCGCGCATGGCGATGACATCGTCGAACCGGGAAAACAGATCCCGATCAGTTCCGTCCGCCGTTTCCGGCCGGTCGGCCCGCATTGCGCTTTCGCTCATTCCCGCCTCACTCGCCCGTCATTTTGGTGACTGCATCCACCAGCTGGCCGTAATTTTCGATTTCGGCCTGCTGGTTCATCGAAATGATGATGTCGAATTCATCCTCGATCGCGGCGACGAAATCCATCACGGTCAGGCTGTCGAATTCCATGTCACCGGCAAAGGTGGTGGCATCGGTAACGTCCACGCCCTTCTTGTTGAAGGGCGCGATGATGGCGCGGATCTGCGTTTCGGCGGCGGCACGGTTCATGGATTGTCCTGTCAGAAAGAAAAGCTCCGACGCGGCACATAGGCGGTGTGCGGCCCGGCGGCAAACCTTTCGGCGCCTGCCATGTCGTTCGCCTAAGGGCAGCGCAGAGGAACGATGCGGCCCCGGCAGTAATTGGATCAGGCGTCTGCTCGGCGCAGCGCGGCGCCTTCCATCAATCCCTTCACCGCCGCCATGAACGGCCCGATGCTGACCGGCTTGGACAGATATCCTTCCGCCCCCGATTGGCGGATGCGTTCCTCGTCGCCCTTGCCGGCATAGGCGGTGACCGCCAGCACGGGCACATCGGCCAGCACGCTATCGCATTTGAGCGTGGCGATCAGATCCAGCCCGGAAACATCCTGCAACTGGATATCCATCACCACCAGATTGGGAATGAAGGCGCGGGCCGCGGCGATGGCGAGATTTCCGTCGGCCACGGGTTCCACCGAAAAGCCGCCTGCAAGCAGCACATCGCAGAAAAGTTTGCGGTTCAGATCGTTGTCCTCGACAACGAGGATTCTCTTCGTCATTGCGCCCCCGACGGCCTGGCTTGTCGCAAGTAGCGATTTACGCCTACAGCCTGTTCGATGCCTTATCCGTAAAGCGGATATGTTACAATTGGCCGGGATTGTAAAATTTTGTTTAACGATAGTTCCGCATTGGCGCTGGCGGCCCTTGGCTGGGTGCTGGCAGACCCGGACCGGGCGCAGCGGTTTCTCGGCCTCACAGGGCTGACTCCCGAAGGCCTGCGCGCCGCGCTGGAGGCTCCGGCAACGCACCGCGCCATCTTCGATTTCCTTGCTGCGCACGAACCTGATCTGATCGGCGCGGCAGAGGCGCTGGAAGTCGCGCCCGAAGTGCTGGTGCGCGCGCAAATGGAGTTACGCGGATGATCCGCCCGCTGCTGGTGACCGATTGCGACGAGGTGCTGCTGCACATGGTGCGCCACTTCCGCGACTGGCTGGGCCGCGAACACGGGGTGGATTTCGCGCTCCAGGGCGATCCCTTCCTGCAATCGATGACAAGGCGGGGCAGCGCCGTACCGCTGGCGCAGGAAGAGGTGTGGCAGCTTCTGGGCGCGTTCTTCGATACGCAGATGGATTCGCAAATGCCGATAGCAGGCGCGCTGGAAGCGATGGCCGAAGTGCAGCGCGAAGCCGATGTGGTGGTGCTCACCAATCTGGTCGACGAACGCAACGCCGGGCGCGCCGCGCAATTGCGGCGGCTGGGGCTGGATGTGAAGGTGTTCACCAATCAGGGGCCAAAGGGCGGCGCGCTGCGGCGGATCGTGGAGGAACATGGCGCGGCCCGCGTGGTGTTTGTGGACGATATCGCGCAGCACCACGCCTCTGCCAGGGCCGAGGTGCCGCATGTCCGCCGCCTGCATCTGTGCGGCGAACCCGCGATTGCCCCGCATGTTGCTTGCGCGCATGAAGCAGGCGATGCCCATGCCCGCATAGACAATTGGGGCGAGGCCCTGCCATGGGTGCTCGAAATGCTGCATTCGGGAGAATGAGATGTCGATAGAAGCGCGCCTGAACGATCTGGGAATTGCCCTGCCCGAGGCCGCCGCGCCGGTGGCCGCCTATATGCCGGTGGTGGTAACCGGAAACATCGTCCATGTTTCTGGCCAGTTGCCGTTTGTAGGCGGGAAACTTGTGACCGGCCGACTGGGCGATCAAGTGGAACTCGAACAGGGCCAGGCTGCCGCGCGCGCCTGCGGACTGATGATTCTGGCGCAATTGAAGGCCGCCGGCCTGCTCGAACAGGTTGTGCAGGTGGTCAAGCTGGGTGCCTTTATCAGTTCGACCAGCGATTTCACCGATCAGCCCAGGGTGGCCAATGGCGCTTCGGAACTGATGTTGGAGGTGTTCGGCGATGCCGGCCTGC
>JBGSLI010000316.1:0-3213 GCA_041740775.1 Alteraurantiacibacter sp.
GGGGCGGGGTGGAACGCGCGCTCGCGCCATTACTTTGCCCAATTTGCCGAACGTATCGGCCTGCCCGTGGCCACTGCCTTCCGCAGGCAGGACGCGCTGCCGCCGTCATCCCCGGTTTACGCCGGAAACCTTGGTTACGGCCCCAATCCGAAGCTGACAGAGAGGGTGCGGCAGGCCGATCTGCTGCTGGTGGCGGGCGCAAGGCTGGGGGAAGCGACCACCGACGGATACACGCTGATCACCCCCGATCATCCGGGCCAGCTGCTGATCCACGTCCACCCCGATCCTGATGAACTGGGCCGGGTCTATCGCCCCGATCTTGCGCTATGCGCCGATATGGCCGAATTCGCCGAAAGCGCAGCCCTGTGGGACGCCCTGGGGGACAATGGCGAGATCATCCCCTTCGATGCCGGGGCGCAGGCGCATGATGAATGGCAGGCGTGGAACACCCCGCGCAAAGATGCGCAATTCGATCTCGATCTGGCACTGGCGCTGGCCAGCGCGCGCCGGCTGCTGCCCGCCGATGCGATCATCTGCAACGGCGCGGGCAATTTTGCCGGCTGGTGGCACCGTTACTGGCCCTATGCAGGATATCCCTCGCAGCTTGCCCCCACCGCCGGCGCGATGGGGTATGGCGTGCCCGCCGCCGTGGCTGCGGCAAGGCGCTTTCCCGATCGCTGCGTGGTGGCGGCTGCGGGAGACGGCGATTTCCTGATGAACGCGCAGGAACTGGCAACCGCCGCGCAATATGGGCTGGATGTGCTGGTGATCCTGTTCGACAATTCTTCCTACGGCACCATACGGATGCATCAGGAACGCCAATATCCGGGGCGCGAGGCGGCCACCCGGCTGGCCAATCCCGATTTCGCGCTGATGGCGCAAAGCTTTGGCGGCTGGGGCAAACGTGTTACGACGAATGCAGAATTTGACGCAGGGCTTGAAGAAGCGATGGGCCGCAAGGGTATCCGCCTGATCCATTGCATCACCGATATCGAGCAATTGAGCGCCGCCGGGGCCACCGTCAGCGGGCTGAGGGCGGGTTAGCCCTTCGACATCCGCACGATTTCTTCCCACTCGTCGGGCTGCAACCGCGCCACCGACAGGCGCGACAGCCGCACCAGTTCCATCGCTGCGAGCGCCGGATTGGCCTTGATCGCCTTCAGCGTTACCGGATTGTCCAGCGCCTTAACCGGCCTCACCTTCACCGTCGGCCATTTGCCCTCGGCATCGGTAGGATCGATCAGCCCGGCGGCGCTGACTTCGGCGATCCCGACGATCTCCAGCCCCTTGTTCGAATGATAGAAGAAGCACGCGTCGCCCATCTGCATTTCGCGCAGGTTTCTGGCCGCGAGGTGATTGCGCACCCCGTCCCACACCGTTTCGCCATCGCGAACAAGATCGTCCCAGGCATATTTGAACGGTTCCGATTTGATCAGCCAGTAATTGGGCAAACTATCCTCCTGCATTGCTTGGGTCCGCCTAGCGTTTCTGCAACATCCGGGCAATTAACCGAAAATTGAACTTGCCCGATCATACAGGCGCCTTCGGGAATGTAGGGGCCGACAAGCGTTGGACGAAGGAAAAACCGCAAGCGACGCTTTGGCTCGCCGCCCTTCGGGTCCGGCCAGAAGCGATCGGATCACGCTGGGGATCGCGATTGCCGCGATCATCCTGTTCGTCGGCACGGGCGGGGCGATCATGCCCAAGATCGTGCGCGCCTGGATGGGGGTGGGCCATCCGCCCGATCTGCTGCTGGTCAACGCCGTGCTGCTCAACATCGCGCTGCTGATTTTCGGCTGGCGCCGCTATGTCGAATTGCACAAGGAAGTGGTCATCCGCCGCGAGGCTGAAGTGCGCGCGCGCGAACTGGCGGAGCGCGATCCGCTGACCGGCTGCCTCAATCGCCGCAGCGGCCCCGCCGCCGTCGATGCCCTGCTGACAAAGTTCAAGGCGGCGCAGCAGGAAATTGCCGTTTTGGTGATCGATCTGGACAGTTTCAAACAGATCAACGATATCAACGGCCACCGCACGGGTGACCTCGTGCTGAAGACGATTGCCGAACGGATCGCCGCCGCGCTGCCGCCCGAAGGGCTGCTGGTGCGGATCGGCGGCGATGAATTTGCCTGCGCGGTGCCCTTCGATGCCCGCGCGCGCGATCGTATCGATGCGCTGGCCGATGCGCTGATCCGCAGCGTCTCCGCGCCGGTGAAAGATGGCGGGGCAACTGTCGAGGCGACGATATCGGTCGGCCTGTCGCGCACCGGGGCAGCAACGGACGATGGCATCATGCTGACGGCGGACCGGCTGCTCCACCGCGCCGATATTGCCATGTATCACGCCAAGAAGCGCGGACGGAACCGGTTCTTCTGGTTCGAACCGCAGATGGAAGACGAATTGCGCTTCCGCCACGAACTGGAAACAGGCATCCGCGAAGGGCTGAAGGCGGGCGAATTCGTGCCCTATTACGAACAGCAGATCGATCTGGAAACGGGTGATCTGGTCGGCTTTGAAATGCTCGCGCGCTGGCAATCGCCGTGATACGGCCTGGTCAATCCGGACATCTTCATTCCCGTGGCCGAAGATATCGATGCAATCGGCGCGCTTTCCGAAGGGCTTATCCGGCAGGCATTGGCGCACGCGACCGAATGGCACGAATCGCTGACGCTCTCGGTCAATATCTCGCCGCTGCAATTGCGCGATCCGTGGTTTGCGCAAAAGCTGCTGCATTTGCTGGTGGAAAGCGGCTTTCCTCCGCAAAGGCTGGAAATCGAGATTACCGAAAGCTGCCTGCACGAAAATATCGGCGCGGTGCGCACCATCATCACCAGCCTCAAAAACCAGGGCATCTCCATCAGCCTCGATGATTTCAGCACGGGCTATTCCAGCCTGTCGCAATTGCGATCCCTGCCGTTCGACCGGCTCAAGATCGACCGCAGCTTTGTCAGCGAACTGGGTGATGAAGATGCCAGCGCCGATCTGGTGCGCGCGATCGTCTCGCTCGGCAAGGGCCTGTCGCTGCCGGTCACCGCCGAAGGCATCGAGAACGGCGAGGTGCTGGAAAAGCTCAAAGGTCTGGGCCAGATCAAGGGCCAGGGCTATCTTTACGGCCGTCCCGAAGATGGCGAGGCTACGCGTCAGCGGCTCGCCCGGCTTGGCCTGCTGATTGCGCGCAAGCCTTCGCCAGCGGCGCGCGGGCAGGTCGAACCCGCGGAG
>JBGSLI010000317.1:0-3543 GCA_041740775.1 Alteraurantiacibacter sp.
ACCGCACCGTCGCCCGCGCGCGCAAGGCCTGGCCCAAATGGGCTGCGCTGCCGCTCGCCAACCGGATCGAACTGATGCGCCGCTTCGTCAATGAAGTGCGCAAGGATCAGGAGGAATTCGCCCGGTTGATCGCGCGCGAAACGGGCAAGCCGCTATGGGAAGCGCGCACCGAGGTGGAAGCGGTGATGGCCAAGGTGGAGATCTCCGTCAGCGCCTATGCCGAACGCACCGGCCAGCGCAAGCTGGACAGCGCATTGCAGGGCACCGCCGCGCTGCGGCACAAGCCGCACGGGGTTCTGGCGGTGCTCGGCCCCTATAATTTCCCCGCGCATCTGCCCAATGGCCACATGGTGCCGGCGCTCATCGCGGGCAATGCGGTAATTCTCAAACCATCCGAAAAGACCCCGGCGGTGGGGGAAAAACTGGTGGAACTGTTCAACCGCTGCGGCATTCCCGAAGGGGTGGTGCAGGTGCTGATCGGCGGGCCGGACGAAGGCAAGGCGCTGGTTGCGCATGACGATGTGAACGGCGTCCTGTTCACCGGCTCGGCGCAGGTCGGCATCGCCATCAACCAGAAGCTGGCGGGCGATCCGGGCAAGATCGTGGCGCTGGAAATGGGCGGCAACAACCCGATCGTGGTGTGGGACACGCCCAAGATTGCCGATGCCGCCGCGCTGATCGTGCAATCGGCCTTCACCACCGCCGGGCAGCGCTGCACCGCCGCGCGCCGCCTGATCGTGAAAGCCGACATGTATGACGAGGTGGTGGCCGAAGTGCGCAAGCTGGCCGATCGCACCATCGTGGGTGCGCCGTTTGACGAACCTGCCCCCTTCATGGGCCCGGTAATCGACAACAAGACCGCCGACCAGTTG
The DNA here is from genome assembly GCA_041740775.1 of Alteraurantiacibacter sp. GTDB lineage: Bacteria > Pseudomonadota > Alphaproteobacteria > Sphingomonadales > Sphingomonadaceae > Alteraurantiacibacter. The sequence goes on from JBGSLI010000317.1 coordinate 873, forward strand.
ACCGAAAGCTTTGTCTATCTGCTCTCGCACGGCGGCAAGGCGATCAAGCATATGCGCCGGTTGCAGGAGGATCTCCCGTTCCTCACCCCCGCGATCATCGACACCACGGCGATGACCGATCGCCCCGATGTCGAATTGTTCGGGCCGCTGTTGCAGGTTATCAAGGTGGACGATTTTGACGCTGCTATTGCCGAAGCCAACGCCACCCGTTTCGGCCTTTCCGCTTCCCTGATCGGCGGCACCCCGCAGCAGTACAACCGCTTCTGGGCCAATATCCGCGCCGGGATCGTCAACTGGAACCGGCCCACCAATGGCGCATCTTCCGCCGCGCCCTTCGGCGGCATCGGCTATTCGGGCAATCATCGCCCGGCGGCCTTCTACGCTGCGGATTACTGTGCCTATCCGGTTACCAGCACCGAAGTGGTGCAGCCCCGCGCCAGCGTGGGGGTGGGCTTCCGCGAAAGCTGAATCCCGCCCAATCGCGGCGAAAGCCTGTGGCCAAGCGAGCGGCAAACGCCTAGCGGAGCGCGGATGGGCGATAACGGAACAGGACAGGCAAAACCGCTGCTATACGCCCTGTCGGCGCATCTGTTCTGGGGCTCGATGCCGATCTATCTGCTGCTGCTGCGCCATGTTCCGGCGCTGGAATATGTTGCCTGGCGTACGCTTTTCACGCTGCCGCTGTGCCTGTTCTTCCTCTGGCGGCTTAGGCGGCTCGACGAATTGCGCAGCTGCCTGCGCAATCCGCGCGCGCTGCTCCGGCTGGTGGCCAGTTCGGCGATGATCGCGATCAACTGGTTCTTCTACGTCTGGGCGATCCAGAACCAGCACGTCTATGCCGCCAGCCTGGGCTATTACATCCTGCCGCTCAACATGATGTTGCTGGGCACGTTGTTCCTGGGCGAGCGGCTGACGCGGGTGCAGGGGGTGGCCGTGGCGCTGGCGGTTATCGGCGTGGCGGCGCTGGCGGCGGGCGCGCTGACCACGCTGTGGCTCAGCCTGGTGCTGGGCACCACTTTCGGCATCTACGGCCTGCTTCGCAAGACGGTGGAGGCGGGGCCGGTGGTGGGGCTGACGGTCGAGGCGATAATCCTGCTGCCGCTGGTGGCGGGATATCTCGCCTGGAAGGGGCTGGCGGGCAGCGGGCTGGCACTGGGGCGCGACGGGCTGGAAAGTTTCGCCATCGTGATGGGCGGACCGATGACCGCGCTGCCGCTGATCCTGTTCGCCACCGCCGCGCGGGCGCTGCCCTATACGCTGATCGGCTTCCTGCAATTTTCCTCGCCCACCATCGTGTTCCTGATCGGCCTGCTGGTATTCGGCGAGGATATGAAGCCCGCGCAACTGGCGTGCTTCATCGCCATCTGGAGCGCGGTGGCGCTGTTCAGCTGGGATATGTGGCGGAGTGCCCGCAACGCCCGCGCCGCCCGTGCCAATGCGGCCCCTGTTCCTCAGTAATCGCGCCGGTATTCCGCCGCCGCGCTATGGCGGCCGATGGAGCTGACCGTGGCCAGCAGATTGAGCCATCCCGTCACCCGGAATTCCAGCGTGCTGGCGCTGTAGCCTGCGCCGTCGGTGATGATTTCGGCGTAGAAGCGGCGACCGAAATTCTTGCCCAGCGCCACCGAAGTTCCACGCTGGAGCGCCGGATCGGCGGGGACGATACGCAGCCGGTCAATGCCGATGGCATTGCGCAGCTGGTTGATCGGATCCATCCCCGATCCGCCGCGCAGGCTGGCCACCGCGGCCCCCAATTGCAGCGCGTCGGTGGCGGAAAGCGTGGTGATCGAACCGCCAAACAGCAGCCTTGCCAGCAGTTCTTCTTCGGGCAGCGCAGGAACCGAGGCAAAGGTGACTTCGGGCCTGCTGGCATTGCCGCGCACGTTGACCGTCACCGACAGCGCATCCACTTCGGTTTCCGCCACCAGATCGATGCGCGGATCGATCGGCACGTTCTGGTCGAAAACGATCTCGCCCCGTGTGATATCAAAACGCACCCCGGCAAAGGAATAGAACCCCCGGCGCGGCACGATCACCACGCTGCCGCCCAGCCGGGGATCGACGGTGGTGCCGCGAATGCGCAGATTATCGGTCCGCCATTCGCTGTCCAGCCCCATGCCGTCGACCTCGATCCCGCGCGGCGCGCTGACATCGATCAGATAGCGCCACGGCGCGGCGGCGGCGGTGGAGGGGGCGACATCGCCGGGAATATTGATTTCGCGCGTGCGGATATTGGGCAATAGCGCAATCGCATCGTCCATCACCCCCAGCCGCCAGCGTGCATCATTGGCGCGCAGCCGCGCGGCGATGGTGCCGCCAACCCCATTGGAAACGATTCGCAACGGCCCGGTTACCGTGGCCCCCATATTGGCCAGATCGAGGATTTCGGCATCGTTCGCGGCGATGCGGATATCCAGGCTTGGCCCGCGCTGCGCGGTGATTCCCGAAAGATCGACAAAGCCGCTGCCGCTCACTTCGCCGCCATTGGCCGCAGTGCCCGAAAAGCTGGTTAGGTTGAAGCGCGATCCATCGAACCGCCCGCGCGCCGAAACGCCCGAAACATCGGTGCCGAGCAGTCCGCTGCGCACGCGCAATGCGTCGCCCGCAAAGCTGCCCTGCACGCGCGGATTACCCAACGTGCCGCGCACGTCGGCGGCCAGTGTGGCATCGC
>JBGSLI010000318.1:0-1530 GCA_041740775.1 Alteraurantiacibacter sp.
GGGTTGGCGACCGCGAAGGAGCGCCGCCCGCCCCCGCGCACCTGCTCGCCGTCGATCATCATGTGGAGCGCGGGATATTGGGTCATCTGCATGGTCCGTCGGTTAGAATCTGCCGCATTCTGGATTGGCGGGGTTCCCCGCAGCGCGGCCTGTCAGCCCTTCGCCGCTGCGCGTTCCACATCGCCCTGCCAACGCTCTGCCACCATGTCTTCACCCGTGATCGGATGCTTCATGTGGAAGGGCAGCAGCTTGTGCGTCGGCCACAGCCAGTGATCGTCTATCAAAGCATCCGGCCCGCTGGGATCTTCCGGATAGAGCACCTTGGGAAAGGGCACATATTCGGCTTCGGTATAGGCCCAGCCTTTTTCGAAATCGGCGTGCCAGTGGGGGAAGTAATTGAGCACATGGATGCGCCATTTTCCGTCTGCCCCCTTCTTGTATGTGTTTTCATACAGGCCGCCTTCCCACCATTGGCGCACCCCCAGCACCGGATTGGAAGGATCTGTATAATCGACATGGCGGCCCGCCTGCATGGTGGACCTTCCGCGCAGCTTTGCGGTTACGCCATCATCCATGATGGTGACGATCTGCTGGATCTGCGGATGATCGAGCAGGAAGCCGTCCACCGGCCCGTTGTTGTCATGCGTGAAGCGCTTGCGGAAGCGATCGACATACAGCCGCCGCACGCCTTCCTTGCCCTTCCACACCCCGCCGAAGAAGCGCACTTCGCCATCATCGGTGAACAGGTCCACCACCTGATCATACATGCATTTGTCGATCAGATAGCCGTAGAGATATTGCAGCTTCTTCACATCCAGCTCATCCTCGCGGATGGTCAGACGGTGTTCCAGCGCGGCGAGCTTTTCCTCCAGCGCGGCGATACGGTTTTCCGACACGACGACTCTCCCAATTCGTATGTTCCACTTACAATTGTGGGAGCAAGCGGATAGAGTCAATCAGCCATGCGCAATCGGCGCTCCGGTCGGGGCGTTCATATCCGGTTCGTCATTGCGAGCGTAGCGCGGCAATCCAGCCTCGCCTTGGTGCGTGGTCGCAATTTCCGGACTGAATTGCCGCGTCGACCGCGGCTCATTGCAATGACGAAGGCTGCCAGAATGCTATTCACCACCCTTGCGCTGCTGGTTTCAGCCCCACAGGCGGCCCCGCTAAGCCTTGAACACCGGATGCTGCTGCGCTGTTCGGCGGCTTTCGCGCAGATTGCCTATTTGCAGGAAAGCGGCGATGCCGGGGCGCTGCGATATCCGGACCTGCGCGAACAGGGGCGCGAATTCTTCGTGCTTGCCAGCGCGCAGGTGATGGACGAGGCGGGGCTTGACCGGGCGCAGATTGCCGAGGCGCTGACGGGCGAGGCGCGGGATCTGCACGAAAGCGGAACGCTGGCGCAGGTATTGCCGCCCTGCCTGGCGCTGCTGCCGCCGCAATAGCGCGCGCCATTCAGCTTGCCGCAAGCGCCAATGGTTTACCGCGCGGCCATTGTTCCGCCCTGGGAGATGTTCCATGCGCCCTTCG
>JBGSLI010000319.1:0-2674 GCA_041740775.1 Alteraurantiacibacter sp.
GAAGGGCGCAGCGGCAGATCGTGCCTTGCCAGCAGCCAGAAGGCGAGCGCGATCGCCATCGCCCAGCCGCCCAGCGTGGCATAGGCCGCACCCGCCACGCCATATCCGCCGAACCCGAAGGTGCCGGTAATCAGCAGCGGATCGAGCACCCAGTTGGCGGCGGAAAAAACCACCAGCACTACCGTGTTGCTTTTGGCCGCGCCTTGCCCGCGCAGCACGCCGTTCATCCCCATCATCGTCATCATCAGCGGAAAGCCCAATGCGAAGGGGGTCATATAGGCATCGATCAGCGGCAGGGTCTGGGCATCGGCCTGCATCAGCCGGAACAGCGGCTGCTTTACCGCCAGCAGCCCCACGCCCAGCCCCACGCCCGCCGCCAGCCCCAGCATCATCCCCAGATTGGCGCGGGCCAGCGCGCGATCGTGGTTCCCTTCGCCCAGCGCACGGGAAACCACCGAATTGATGCCCACCATCACCCCCACGCCCAGGCTCTGCAAGGCGGTGATGACGGGAAAGATGAAGCTGATCGCGGCAAGTTCGGTCCCGCCCAATTGCCCGACGAAATAGGCATCGATCACGCCCACCGACATGATCGCGGCAACCCCCACGATGGCGGGCGCTGTCTGGCGCAGCAGATGCCCGGCGACTGAGCCGTGCACCAGCTTTGCGCGCGCAGGGGTGTTGGCAGCGGGGATTATCGCGGCAGGTTCGGCCATACGCTACCTTGGCGGCTGGCGGGCGCGGCGGCAAGCCGCCCTGCTTGTGGTGCAGCGGGCATTCAACCGATTGTTTTACGGTTCGAAAGCAGGATTGGCTGGCCGCTGCGCGAAACAATCGCTTGGCTTAAAGATTTTGCGCGCATAAGAATTCGCGCGAATACCGGAAAGTGCACCTTGGGTCGCCGGGGTAAAACTTTATGGATATCGCAGTTACGGTAGCGCCTGATGCGGGGAAATCAGGTATAGCCAGACCGGTTGCCGACCGGATCGGTTCGCTGGACTTTGTGCGGGGCTTTGCCCTGTTCGGCATCCTGCTCATGAACATCACCGCGTTCGGCCTTTCGCACGCCTATTCCAATCCGGTGAATGATGGCGGTTCGACCGGCGCGGATTTGTGGTCGTGGATCATCATCCAGGCCGGCTTCGAGGGCACACAGCGAGGCCTGTTTTCGCTGCTGTTCGGGGCCGGAATCGTGCTGTTTACCCGGCGGCTGGAAGAAACCGCCCCCGCCATCGCCAGCGATATCTACATGCGGCGCAATCTGTGGCTGATCGCCTTCGGTTTTTTCAACGTCGATATCCTGCTGTGGGGCGGCGATATCCTGTTTCCATACGGCGTGACGGCGCTGTTCGCCTATGCCTTCCGCAAGCTGGCCCCGCGCTGGCTGATCCTGATCGGGCTGGCATCGCTGGCCCTGGTCGCACTGCACAATCTTCAGGTGGCCAACGACAACCTCGATGCCCACGCTGCGGCGCAATCTGCACAGCAGGCCGAGGCGGGCGGATCCACGCTGACGGACGAACAGGCCGCCGCAATCACGACCTGGAAGGAGATGGAGGCGGATCATTTCGTCTCGCCCGAAGTGGTGGAACAGGATATTGCCATCCATCAAGAAGGCTGGCTGGCGGTGCGCGAAGAATCGGCGGCACTGGCTGCCATGCTGCGCACCTATTTCCTTTATTCCAGCTTCGGCGATATTTTCGGCCCGATGCTGATCGGGATGGCCTTGCTCAAACTCGGCGTGTTTACGCTGGAACGCCCGGTCCGGGACTATGTGGTGATGGTGCTGATCGCTTATGGCATCGGCCTGCCAGTGAATATCTACGAAACAAGGCTGATCATGGACAATGATTTCAGCCTGCTCGCTTTCAGTCAGGCCGATCTTACCTATGATCTGGGCCGCCTTGCGATGATGCTGGGACATCTGGGGCTGCTGCTGCTGATCTATCGCAGCGGCATCTTCGGCTGGCTGCGCAGATCGGTCAGCGCGGTGGGGCAGATGGCACTGACGAGCTATCTGACGCACAGCCTGGTATGCGCGATTTTTTTCGTCGGCTTCGGCATGTACAGCCAGTTGCAGCGGCACGAGCTGTATTATGTTGTTGGTGCGATCTGCCTCACGCAATTGGTGATCAGCCCGATCTGGCTCAGGCATTTCCGTTTCGGGCCGATGGAATGGGTATGGCGTTCGCTGACCTATTGGAAACGCCAGCCGATGCGCAGGGTGGCGCGCTGATCCATCAGGGCGCGATCAGCACCTTGCACTGCTTCGTCCGGCGCTTCAGGCTTTCGAACACGTCGGGCGTATCGGCCAGCGTGATGGTATCGGTGACCAGCAGGCGCGGCTCATCGGCACCGCCTTCCAGCGCATCGAGAGTCGCCTGATATTCCTGCCGGGTGAAGAAAGCGCTCGTCACCAGTCGCACTTCCTTGCTCAGCATGGGGAAGGTGTGCAGCACATCGGGTTTTGTGCACAGCCCCAGCAGCAGGATCGTGCCGCGCGCGCGCACCTGGCTTACCGCCTGATCGATCAGGCCGGGCAGCCCCACGCATTCGAACACGATATCCGCCTTGCCGCCCAGCCCGGCCTCGGCGCTGCCGACAGGGTCTTGCGGATCGACCACAAAGGCATCCGCGCCCATGTCCAGCGCGCGGGCCTGCTGGAACCCGGCGA
>JBGSLI010000320.1:0-1802 GCA_041740775.1 Alteraurantiacibacter sp.
CGGGCCGAACGGGCCGATCCGGCGATAGGCGGCGGCACCGGGCGGCGGGGTGAAGCGCGGGGCGGTCACATCGCTGCGCCGGAAATCGCGATGATGATCGCCACCGCCAGCCCGAACAGCGCCACCGCCAGCGGCACGATCAGTACCTGGCCATAAACCGCGCCGCGTCCCATCGGGCCGAAATGCGTCATCAGGAAACCGTCCCGATCGAGCACCGAGGTTTTGTCACCCGGATTTTGCGCGATCAGCAGCTTCGCCACGCCAAAGAAAACCACTACGTAAACCAGCGAAATCGCCACCGCGAAAGCCGCCCTGCCATTGCCGCCCAGCACCGCGAACATGCTGCCCAGAAACAGGCCATAACAGGCGATCATCGCCGCCCAGATGCGCGCAGGAAGTTCAAAACCGCGCGCTTCGGGCTGAACCGCCGCGCGGAAGGGTGCAATTTCGATTTCGGGCAGGATACCGGGCCTGATGTCCAGCGGATTTTCGGCGGTTTGATATCTGCGCCGGTCGATGGCGTGTTCAGACATGGGGCAGGCTCCTTTTCTGGCTGCATCCGTCGATCCCGTCACGCTGGATGGTGATCCCGGTCAGCAGGCTTTCGGCGATCATCCGCGCGCGCGCGCCGATCAGGCTGGTGGCGCGCGGGTCTGGCTCCATCCCGCGCAAATTGGCGTAGAACAGGTCCAGCCAGCGGGTGAAATGCACCTCCGTCAGGCCAGGAATGGCGATGTGCTTCACCATCGGGTTGCCCGAAAATTCGCCGCTGTTGTGGAGAATGGAGCGCCAGAACTGCTTCATCCGATCGAGATGGATAGGCCAGTCAGCGATCCGTGCGGCAAAGATCGGGCCGAGCAGATCATCTTCACGCACCGCAGCATAGAAACTCTCGACCATCGCGGAAATGAAGCCGCTATCGATGCCGATCGCCTCCGCCTCGGCCTGCTTGGTCTGTCGCGCCCGCAGCGCGTGATCGCGGGCATTATCCTGTTCGAGAAGCTGGGTCATCGTTACGACTCATATATCGGTATCTGGAATACTCATTTAACCGCCTTGTCGCAAAAATCAATATTCGATATACCACTTTTATGCAGCTGAGCCTGAAAACCGATTATGCCCTGCGGATGCTGATGGCGCTGGCGTCAACTGACGCGGTTCTATCGGTAGAATGGATGGCGCAGCATTACCGCATTTCGCGCCATCATCTGGCCAAGGTGGCGCAGCAATTGAACGCGGCGGGACTGGTGGAAACGTTGCGCGGGCGCAGCGGCGGAATGCGGCTGGCGCGCCCTGCGGCACAGATCAATGTGGGCGCGGTGGTGCGCGAATTCGAACGATTCGAAGGTTTTGTCGCCTGCATGGGCGGCGCCGAACCCTGCACGATCAATGGCGCATGCGGATTGAAGCCCGCGCTGGGCGGCGCGCTGGAAGCCTTCCTCGCGCATCTCGACAATTATTCGCTGGCCGATATTGCCAGCCAGCCCGATGCAATTCTGGCGCGATTGCAGGCGGTGGCGGGATGAGCTCCTGCTCGCCGGCCTGACGGTTGCCATTGTCAGGTCAGGCAAAACCCGATTTCCTTACCGCCTTGCCGCACATCATCGCCTGCGGCAAGGAAGCGATAACCGCAACCGATCCAGGATAACGCCACAATGCCGCATTGGCGCCGAAGCCTGCCCGCCGCAGCCGCCATCCTGGCGTCGGGGGCGCTGTTCTTCGGCGCAGCCTTTGGGTTCGATGCAAGCGCGGTGCGGGTCGCGCTGGGGATCACGCCGCCGCTCGATGTGCCCTATGTCACC
>JBGSLI010000321.1:0-3316 GCA_041740775.1 Alteraurantiacibacter sp.
ACCCCCGCCTCGCGCGCGGCGGCGGCCACGGCTGCCACATGCGGGCTATCGCCTTCGGGCAGAATGCTGGCTGAGGCGCGGCTGCGATCACGATCAATCAGGCCGGCCATTTCGGGCGTAAACAGCATTGTCGCGCCGTTCCCTGCCGCCTCATGCGCGGCGGCGCTGATGGTGTCGCAATTGGCCTGCGGATCGAGTCCGGATGTCATCTGCAGCAGCGCGATGCGCGTCTTGCCGGTCGGCTCTGTGGCCATTCTCACAACCCCAGCAGCGCGTCCAGCTTGCCCGAGCGTTCAAGCGCGGCGAGTTCGTCCGAACCGCCGATCGCCTTTCCATCGATGAAGATCTGCGGAACGGTGCGCGCATCGGGCTTGCGCGCCAGCATCTCGTCGCGCTTCTTCCCGCCTAGCGAGATATCGTGTTCGACAAAGTCCACACCCTTTGCGGAGAGCAGCCGCTTCGCCCTGACGCAGAAACCGCAGAACATCTTCGTGTAGATCTCGACCTTGGGTGAAGTCATAATAATTCCTTTTTTTCAATATCTTAAAAGGTCTTGAAACCGCGTTTTCCGCACCTACATGGTGAATGCGGGCGCCGCCTATGGGCCCGTATAGTGTCAAATTGCTCAAAAGAGGATTTGTTTCAGATGAACCGTTTTGATCTTACCCCCTATCGCCGTTCCACCGTCGGCTTCGACCGGCTGTTCGATCTGCTGGAAAACAGCGCGCGCGCCTCGTCTGGCGACAATTATCCGCCCTTCAATATCGAGCGGCGCGACGAGGATGCCTATCGCATCACCATTGCCGTGGCGGGTTTCCGCGCGGGTGATCTCGACATTACCGCGCAACAGAACCTGCTTACCGTGGTGGGCCGCAAGCGCGACGAGGCCGCCGAAGCGCAGATGCTCCACGTCGGCATCGCCAATCGCGGGTTCGAACGCCGCTTCGAACTGGCCGATTACGTCCGCGTGGACAATGCCGATCTGAAGGACGGCCTGCTGATGATCGATCTGGTGCGTGAAGTGCCCGAGGCGATGAAGCCCAAGAAGATCACCATCGGCGCAACCACGCTGGAAGTGGTCGACTCCAAGCGCAAGGAGGATGACCGGGCCAACGCCGCCTGATCGCCTTCCTGCCATTCCGATCCGGAAGCCAATGGGGGCGGACCCGCAAAGGCCCGCCCCCTCGACGCGCGATGCGCCGACGAGCCGCAGGAACAGGCTGTCCGGGTCGCAAGAGGCAGCCGATCCCCGTGGCAAGACCGATCCGGCAGCGCGCGGTAACCCCCTGTTGCCCGCGCAGGGCCGATTCAGAACTGCAAGAGCCGCTTCAGGACGCGATGGTGACGTCATAGAGGAATGAAGCCAGGCACGTCCCCACGGCCCAGTGGGAGGAGGCTTAGGCGGTTGTTTGTAAAAAACGCAAGCGATTTCTGAATGCAGGCCCGAAACGGGGCAATTCGCTCTCAGACCAGGCGCGATTGCTTGAGCGCGGCAGCAATAAATCCGGAAAACAGCGGATGCGGATCGAACGGGCGGCTCTTCAGTTCAGGATGGAACTGCACCCCCACAAACCACGGATGATCGGGCCGTTCGACGATTTCGGGCAGCAGACCATCGGGCGACATGCCGGAAAAGATCAGCCCGCCCGCCTCCAGTCGGTCACGATAGGCCGAATTGACCTCGTAACGGTGGCGATGGCGTTCGGAAATCTCGCTCGCCCCGCCATAAATGCCCGAAACATGGCTGTTGCCCGCCAGCCGTGCCGGATAGGCGCCCAGCCGCATCGTGCCGCCAAGATCGGTATCGGCAGAACGCTGCTGCAGCCCTTCCTTGCTCATCCATTCGGTAATGATGCCCACCACCGGTTCGGCGGTTTCGCCAAATTCGGTGGATGAGGCCGCGCTTATGCCCGCGTCGCGCGCGGCTTCGATGCAGGCCATCTGCATTCCCAGGCAGATACCGAGGAAGGGCACGCGGCGTTCACGCGCGAAGCGGACTGCGGCGATCTTGCCCTCGCTCCCCCGCTCGCCAAAGCCGCCGGGCACCAGGATCCCGTGCAGCGGTTCGAGCCGGGCGACGATCTCCGTGTCATCCTGTTCGAACATCTCGGCGTCGATCCAGCGGATATTGACCTTGGTGCGATTGGCCATGCCGCCATGCACCAGCGCCTCGTTCAGCGATTTATAGGCATCGGGCAGGCCGACATATTTGCCCACCACGCCGATGGTGACTTCGCCTTCGGGATGTTCGTAACGATCGACCACGTCGGTCCAGCGGGCCATGTCGGGCGCGCGCGATTGTTCCAGCAGGCCGAAATGGCGCAGCACTTCGGTATCCAGCCCTTCGGCATGATATTGCTGGGGCACGGCATAGATGCTGCTGGCATCAAGCGCGGGGATCACCGCTTCGCGGCGTACGTTGCAGAACAGCGCGATCTTGTTGCGTTCAACCTGCGGCAGCGGGTGTTCGCAGCGGCACAGCAGCACGTTGGGCTGAACGCCAAGGCTGGTGAGTTCGCGCACCGAATGCTGCGTGGGCTTGGTCTTCAGCTCGCCCGCGGCGGAGATATAGGGCACCAGCGTCACATGGATCAGGCAGGTCTGGTCCACCGGCAGTTCGGTGCGCAACTGGCGGATCGCCTCGATGAACGGCAGGCTTTCGATATCGCCCACCGTGCCGCCGATTTCGCACAGGATGAAATCGTGATCGTCCTGGTCCTGCAAGGCAAAGGCCTTGATCGCATCGGTAACATGCGGGATCACCTGCACCGTGGCACCCAGATAATCGCCGCGCCGCTCGCGCGCGATGATATCGCGATACACCCTGCCGCTGGTGATATTGTCGTTCTGGTGCGCCGATACGCCGGTAAAGCGTTCGTAATGGCCCAGATCGAGATCGGTTTCCGCCCCGTCATCAGTGACATAGACCTCGCCGTGCTGATACGGGCTCATCGTGCCCGGATCGACGTTGAGATAGGGATCGAACTTGCGGATGCGGACCTTGTATCCGCGCGCCTGCAACACCGCCGCCAGAGAGGCGGCCATGAGCCCTTTGCCGAGCGAAGAGACCACGCCGCCGGTGATGAAAATGTACCGCGCCATGGGGTTTGGGCCTTAAGGCTTGCTGCGGATTCGGCGCAAGCACATTGCGGCGAATTTTATTGACGAGCGCTGGCTTTTCCCCCGCTTCGTCTCAACCAGGGCCTATTCGGCTACACCGGACAGCGGATCATCACCGCCCGGCGCGGGAGCGGCTGCTGGATCGGCCGGGGTAGCGCCGGGTGCACCGGCACCGGCACCGGCGGGCAGAACCGTC
>JBGSLI010000322.1:0-4478 GCA_041740775.1 Alteraurantiacibacter sp.
GCAGAACGCACGCGCATCGGCGCGGCCAATCGCGCCAGGGCGCGTGCGGAATATGACGAGGCGCGGATGATCGAACGCTATCGTGCGCTCTATTGGGGGCTGATGCAGAAATATCCGCGCGCCTGAAACCGGGCGGGTGCCCGGCGCGCGGCCCTTGCGCTTCACCCGCCGTTCACGGCGAGGGGGACAGGGGGTGCCTCTTCGATTGAAAAGCGCAGGCTTGCCCCCTAAGAGCGCAGGCTGATCGATCGCAACCGGAAACAAGATACAGCACAGTGGCCCTACCTCCTGCACCGATAAACCCGCCTGTCACGGACAAGGCAGTCCCACGCCGCGATGCCGAGCAGGACATGCTCATGCGCGAAGTGGACGAGGCGGTGCGGCAGGATCAGGCGGCAAGCTTTGCGAAGAAATACGGCTGGCCGATCGGCATTGCGCTGGCATTGGGGCTGGGGGCGTTCGGCGGTTATCTGTTCTGGCAGGAACGCAGCGAAACCGCGCTGGAGGCGCAGTCCGAAACGCTGGTGCAGGCGATGGACGAGCTGGACGCGGGCAATATTGCCACAGCCGATGAAGAACTCGCCGTGCTTTCCGAAGGCAGTGACGGCGCGGCGGCGGCGGCGGCCATGCTGCGCGCCGGGATCGCCATCCAGCAGGAACGCAAGAGTGATGCGGTGGCGCTGTTCGATCGGGTGGCGAACAATGCGCAGCTGCCTTCCGAACTGCGCGATATCGCCGCAATCCGATCGGTCAGCGCGCAATATGACGATCTCGATCCGCAGGCGGTGATCGACCGGCTCGGCCCGCTGGCACAGGCGGAAAGCCCCTATTTCGGCAGCGCGGGCGAACTCGTCGCGCATGCCTATCTGGCGCAGAACAGGCCCGGACAGGCGGGGCCGCTGCTGACAGCGATCGCGCAGAACGAGGATGTGCCGCAAACGATTCGCGGGCGCACGCGCCAGCTTGCCGGGCTGCTCGGCTTCGACGCGATCGAGGATGTCGATGCCGCGCTGGCGGAAATTACCGGCGAAGAACCGCAGGATGGCCAGGCAGGGCTGGTGGAATGAAGGCGAACAGAACCGAGATGAGCAGAACCGATAGCCGCAAATTACCGCGTTCCGCGATGTCTGCCACGCTGATTGCGGCGGCGCTGGCGCTGTCTGGATGCGGCACGCTGGGCATCGGCGGCGGCGATGACGAGGAACAGGTCACCCCCACCGTGGGAAATCGCCAGCCGATCCTCTCGCGCATCGCCACTGAAATCGTGGCCGACCCGGCGCTGGCCAATGTAACGGTGGTGGTGCCGCCGCCGCAGGCCAACACATCCTGGCCGCAGGCGGGCGGGAACGCTGCCAAGACCGGTGGCCACGTTACCCTGGATGCCAGCCCAACAAGGGCATGGTCGGTATCCGTTGCCGGAACCACCAGAACCCGCCGCCTCGCCGCCGCTCCGGTGGTGGGCAATGGCATGGTGTTCGTGGTCGACAGTTCGGCGGTGATCTACGCTTTCGATGCCGTCACCGGTGCGCGGCGGTGGCAGCACAGCATCGATGTCTCGCGCGATTTGCGCGATGCGACCTTCGGCGGCGGCGCCAGCTTTGACAGCGGCCGCGTCTACGCCACCAATGGCGTGGGCGATGTGGTGGCGCTGGAAGCGGAAACGGGCAACCAGATCTGGCGCGTTACCCCGGCGGGCCCGCTGCGCGGCGCGCCCACCGTGGCGTTCAATACCGTATTCGTGATGACGCAGGACAACCAGATCTTCGCGCTCGATCCGGACAATGGCGATATCACCTGGCAGAAAGCCGCTGCATCGGGGCAGCAGGGCGTGTTCGGCGTGGCCGCGCCCGCCGCCGGGCAAGGCACCGTGCTGGCCGGTTTTTCCAGCGGCGAGCTGGTGGCCTACCGCTATGAGAATGGCCGCGAATTGTGGTCCGACGCATTGGCGCGCACGTCCATTTCCACGCAGGTGGGCACGCTGACCGATGTCGATGCCGATCCGATCATCGATCAGGGCCGGGTCTATGCGCTGGGACAGGGCGGACGCATGGCGGCCTATGAACTGCTCACCGGGCAACGCATCTGGGAATTGACGCTGGCGGGGATTTCCACCCCCACGATCGCGGGCGAATGGGTTTTCACGCTGACCGACGATTCGCGCATCCTGGCGATCCAGCGCAACACCGGTCGCATTCGCTGGATGACGCAGCTGGAACAATGGCGCGATGTCAAGGACCGCGAAGGGCCGATCTTCTGGACCGGGCCGGTGCTGGCGAGCAACCGGCTGTGGATTGCCAGCTCGCGCGGCAACGTCAAATCGGTGGATGTGATGACCGGCGAGGTGGCCGATTTCACCCGGCTTTCCAGCGGCGTTTCGCTGCCCCCGGTGGTGGCGAACAACACGCTCTATATCCTCGATGAGGGCGGACGGCTGACCGCCTGGCGATAGTTCTTCTGGGCCCCGTCCCGTCGCGGGACAGCGCCGCTTGCAGCAGCGCCCGTTACCGGTGCCTTAACCCTCGCGTATTAAGCCACAGGGGCAATGAGCGCGAATACGCCAGTTCCCTCGCGGCCGCCTGCCAGCGATGTGTCTCCGTGGGTGGGCATTATCGGGCTCGCCACGCTGATCGCCTGGATAATGTTCGCGCGGGCCTTCCCGGAAATTTCCGCTGCTCTGGGATATCCTACCGATATGGGGCGGCTATCGGGCCCCTATTCGGCGCTGCTGGCGATGGTGCTGACCGGCGCGGCGATGGCGGCGTGGTCGGTGCTGGTGGACAAGGTTCACCGCAATCCCTCGACCGGGATCGACTGGGACAAGCCGCGCAAGCTGGGCGAAGTAACCGACATTTCCATCACCAAGCTGGCCGGGCTGTGGGCGACATGGTTCCTGATCGGCGGGCTCTATAGCCTCGGCCGCTGGTATTGGGACGGCAATTATCTTTTCGCCATGCAGGTTTTGGGCGCCTGCGTGGTGCCGTTGGTGGTGCTGTCTGTCCCCTATGTGCTGTGGATCGACCGGGTGCTGGTGAACCCGCGCGATTCCGCCTGGCATTTCGGCGCGATGCTGATCGGCCGCGAAGCCTATGACGGCGAGCAGGTGAAAAAGCACTGGCGCGCGTGGATCATCAAGGGCTTCTTCACCGCTTTCATGATCTCGATCCTGCCGCTGGGCTTTGCCACCGTTGTCGAAGCTCGCCTGTCCGATATTGCCGGCGATCCGGTGCGGATCGGCGTGCTGCTGTTCGAACTGCTGTTCGTGATCGACGTGCAGGTGGGCACGGTGGGCTATCTGCTCACCATGCGCCCGCTGGATGCGCATATCCGCAGCGGCAATCCCTATCTGGCGGGCTGGCTGGCGGCGTTCGCCTGCTATCCCCCGCTGGCCTGGGGCGTGCTGGGCAATATCCTGCAATATGAAGTGAACACGGCGGACTGGGCCTTCTGGTTTGCCGATTATCCCCCGCTGCTGTGGCTGTGGGCGGGATGGCTGGCATTTCTCACCGCGATCTATGCCTGGGCGACGCTGGCCTTCGGCATCCGCTTTTCCAACCTCACTTATCGCGGGGTGCTGACGAACGGTCCCTATCGCTTCACCCGCCATCCCGCCTATGTGTCGAAAAACCTGTTCTGGTGGTGCTCCACCCTGCCGTTCCTCGTCACCAGCCATTCGCCGGTGGACATGATCCGCAACACCGCCTTCCTCGGCGTGGTGAGCGCGATCTACTACTGGCGCGCGCGGACCGAGGAAGCGCACCTGCTGGCCGAGGACGCGAAGTATCGCGAGTATTACGATTGGATGGAAGAGCACGGCCTGCTGACGTCGCGTTTGGTTCGTTTGTTCCGCTGGGCCAATCCGCGCAAGGCAGGGGCGATGGAACCGCAGGCGGCGGAGTAGGGCTGCAACGCCGGACCTCAAGCCCCCGCATTGCCCACCACGAAACATCCCGCCGCCACCAGCGCCCCGGCAAAGCGGTTCGAACGGAAGCGGGCGAGCGGATTGTGCGGATCGGCAGGATCGAGCGTGAAGGCCTGCCACAAAAGATGCACCGCCGCCGGGATCAGCGCCAGCAGCACCAGCCAGTCTGCGCGCAACAGCCAGAAGGCCAGACCCCACATTGTCAGCGCCAGGCAGTAAAAGGCAATCACGCCCGCCTGCACGTTCTCGCCCAGCCGCAGTGCGGAACTCTTGATGCCCACCAGCGCATCGTCCTCGCGGTCTTGCAGCGCGTAGATCGTGTCATATCCCATGCACCAGAAGAACGCCCCGCCCCACAGCGCGAACATCACGTCGAGATTGTCTGGCCGCAGCGCGGTCCAGCCCACCAGCGCGCCCCAGGTGAACACCAGCCCCAGCCACGCCTGCGGCCACCAGGTGATGCGCTTCATGAAGGGATAGCCCGCGACAAGGATCAGGCTGGCGAGAGCAACGATCTGCGCGGGCCTTGGCAGCTGGAGCAGCACCAACAGGCCGACAA